>CALFYN010000040.1 GCA_937952345.1 uncultured Acidobacteriota bacterium | reverse complement strand
AGAGGAATGTAACACGCTCCGTCATCCCTTGATGACACCCATGGGGCGAAGGCGGGCCACGGGCTTCGCCAATCCGGCTCCCACGACCACGGCGATCACCTCGTCGACATCCTTATAGGCTTCGGGAATTTCCTCAAGAATGCCGTCACGCGTTTCACTGCGCACGATGATGCCGCGGGCGGCGAGTTCGTCCTGCACCTCGCGCGCATTGCGGCCCTTGCGCGCGGCAGTGCGACTGAGCAAGCGGCCCGCGCCGTGGCACACGCTGCCGAATGTTTCCCGCATCGCACCGTCGGCGCCGGCGAGGATCCATGAAGCGGTGCCCATACTGCCGGGAACGAACACGGGCTGTCCGATGGATTTGTAGCCGGCAGGGATTTCATAATGCCCGGGCGGGAAGGCGCGCGTGGCGCCCTTGCGATGGACCAGCACGTCGCGCTTCATACCATCGACAATATGTTTCTCCCGTTTGGCGATGTTGTGGCAGACATCGTAAAGCACGCGCACACGGGCGGATGCGCCGTACAGTTTTTGGAGACTGCCGCGCAACAGATGCAGAATGCATTGCCGGTTGGCCCAGGCGAAGTTCGCCGCTGCGCGCATGGCGCCGAGATAGGCCTGCCCTTCCGTGGACTGGATGGGGACACAGGCCAATTGCCGGTCGGGAACGGAGATATTGTGCCGCTTCATGGCCGCGCCCATTTCGGCCAGAAAGTCTGTGCACACCTGATGGCCGAGGCCTCGCGAGCCGCAGTGCAGAAGGATCACCACGCGCCCCACTTCCAGTTGCAGGGCACGCGCCGCCGCTTCATCATGAATGCTTTCCACGGTCTGGATTTCCAGGAAGTGATTGCCGCTGCCGATGGTGCCGAGTTGCGGTCGGCCACGCTCTTTCGCACGCGCGGAGACGGCATCGGGGTCTGCATCGGGGAGGCAGCCGCCAGCCTCACTGTACTCGCTGTCGCGCTCATCGCCGTAGCCCTGCTCCACCATGTAGGGCGCGCCGTGCTCCAGCACTTCCTCCAGTTGCTTGGTGGAAATGTCGAAGGGCCCTTTGCCGCCTGTTCCACAGGGGATGTCGCGAAAGATCTGATCGACGGTTTCCTTGAGACGAGGCCGCACATCGGACTCGCTGAGCGTTGTGCCCATCAGCCGGACCCCGCAGTTGATATCGAAGCCGACGCCGCCCGGGGAAACAACGCCGTGGTTGTAGTCCGTGGCGGCAACTCCACCGATGGGAAAGCCGTAGCCCTGGTGAATGTCCGGCATGGCGAGGCTCGGCCCGACGATGCCGGGCAAGGTGGCTACGTTCATCGCCTGTTCGAGCGATAGATCCTTGCGGATCTGATTGAGGATCGGTTCACTGGCATAGGCGATGACGTGCGTCTTCATGCCGCGGCGTTCGTCGCGGCCGATGCGAATCCGCCATTCATCCAAGCGATCGATTTGCATGTCAGATATCGAGGAACACCATACATTGCCAGCCTCGCTCATCGTGCTGGATGGAAAGCTGGTGGTAAGTGACGCCTTTCACTATCAGTTTGGCAGGATGCGCTTCCGTGCGTGGCTCGCCCCACCCGATGCCGGAAGCCCGCCATTCGCCGCACGGGCGAACGTCGAAGCGGCAAAAGGCAATGCGTCGTCCGTCGACGTAATAGAGGACTTCGTTCAGCCAATTCACCAGCAGCGATTCGCGGTCCTCACCCTTGGCGGCGATGGGGTATGGCTCGCCGCCCTGCACCGATTCAATCTCCATGGTGATCGCCACCAGCGCCAGCGCGGCGTTGGCGAGCAGTTCCTCGAACGTCGAGCCCCATGCCCGGAAACCGATGTCCGCGGTATGTTCGAGGACTTCGAAGTTCATGCTGCCTTGGCGAGTGAATGCTGATCGCCTTCGTCGCGAACCAGCGGCTTTGTCGGATCAATGCGTGAGAAAAGGTACGCACTCACCAGCAACAGCGCTCCCATATGCAGTAGCGGAGCATTGTAGCTCTTGGTGGCGGCCACCACATATCCGAACGTGACCGAGGTGAGGAAGGAACCCAACTGGCCGGCCATGTTCATGGAGCCGGACACAGCGCCGGCGTACTTGCCGCCGACATCGAGACACACAGCCCAGGCAACGGGCAACATGCAATCCATGCTGCCATAGCCGAGGGCGAGGTAGATCACAGCCAACGCGTTACTTTCGGTCTGATACGTGAGCAACATGAAACATCCGGAGAGGGCCAGGCCCATCGACCCCACCAGCCGGCGTCCCAAGCTGAGTCCGTATTTGCGAACCAAAATGTCGCTCAGTGTGCCGCCAACCAGGTTTCCGCAAGCGCCGCAGATGAAGGGCAAAGTGGACCAGATACCCATTTCGCTTTCGGAGAACCCACGGCCCTTCTGCAGATAGGTGTGCAGCCAGGAGAGATAGAAATAGCTACCCCAGCAGTAGGTGTGATACATGAGCAGAATCTTCCAGTAATTCCACTGCCGGAGGGCCAGGCCCCACGGAAGGCCGTGATGCGCTTTGCGTACGCCTCCGCCCACCTCTTCGAGTTCGGCTTTGGTGACACCCGGTTTTTCCGCCGGATGATCGCGATACCACCAATACCAGACGGCGCACCACACGGCGCCCATCGCTCCGAATACATAGAACGACATGCGCCATCCATAGGCTTGCTGAATGGGAATCACGAGCAGGGGCGAGAGTGCTCCACCGAGGCGGCTGGCCATCCACACGATGCCCGTGGCGCGCGCGCGTTCCACCGATGGGAACCAGCGCGAGATGGAAGATGTGGAACCGGGATACGCGCCAGCCTCTCCCGCACCGAAGGCAAAGCGGGTGAGGAGGAGAGCCCAGAAATTCGAAACCACGCCGGTCAAGGATGTGAATGCCGACCACCACAGCACAATACGCGTCAGCACGCGGCGTGCGCCGATTCGATCGGCAAGCGCGCCGCTGGGGATTTCGAACAGCGCGTAGGACAGCGTGAACGCTCCAACTACCCAACCCCACCTCTCAGGGGAGATATCGAGTTCCTGCTGCATGCGCGGACCAGCCACCGAAATACAGACCCGGTCGATGTAGGTGATGATGGACAGCAGAAAGAGGAGGGAGAGAACACGGTAGCGGAATTTCATAGACAAGGTGTAATTATGTCACAGGACGTGCGTCCACCAGCTTCGTGCCAAAATGTGGTTTGCTCAACACACCAGCCGGTAATCACACGTTCGACAATGCGTTCCTCATCTTGCAAGCCGCCGGGATGGCGTTCTTCGTGCTGGCGATCTGGAAGCCCCGATGGTTCCGTCAGGCTGCGGTGCGCGGGACCGCGTTAGTGCTGGTGGTGGGGTTGCCGCTGCTGTGGACGGTGGCATTCCCGGAGCGCAATGGGATTGAGGGAGCGGCGCGGCTGATTCTGGCCGCACCGCTGGTGGCGATGAATATTCTGCTCGCCTTTGTAGCAGACCTGCGCGGGCGTGGGCGCTAATGGCTGTGGCGCGGAATGTCTTTGCCGACGTTGCGGTACTTCACGGCGAAATCGAAGACTGCGCCGGTTTCCTGCTGGCTGACGTGTGCCCGGAATAGTTCCTGCCAGGGAGTCTGACTGGGGGGCATTTCGATTTTCAAGGCAGCCTTCCGCCGGGCGATCTCCTCATCGCTGACCTGCATATCGACGCGGCGCGTGCGCAGGTTGATCTTGAGAATGTCGTTGGTCTGGAGGATCGCCAGGTTCCCGCCCACCGCGCTTTCCGGAGAAACATGCAGGATCGACGGGCTGTCGGAAGTACCGCTCTGCCGTCCGTCGCCGAGGCACGGCAATTTGCTCACGCCGGCCTTGACCAAGGCATCGGGAGGCAGCATATTCACCACTTCCGCGGCGCCAGGGTAACCGACCGGACCAGTGCCGCGAATCACGAGCACACAATGCTCATCGATATGGAGCGAAGGATCGTTGATCCGCTCGTGGTAATCTTCCGGCCCTTCGAACACGATGGCGCGGCCGGTGAACACTTCTTCTTCGCCGGGCTTCGACAGAAAGCGGCGGCGGAATTCCTCGCCGATGACGGAGGTCTTGATGATGGCCGAATCGAAGAGATTGCCGGTCAACACCAGGAAGCCCGCATTCTTCATCAGCGGATTATCGTAGGTGCGAATCACGGTGTGGTTCAGACTGCGGGTGTTGGTGCAATTCTCCCCCATGGTCTTGCCGTTCACCGTCAACGCGCCGGTGCGGATTTTTCCAGCCGCGATCAATTCGCCAACCACCGCCGGCACACCACCCGCACGGTGATACTCTTCCCCAAGGAACTCCCCGGCAGGCTGAAGATTGACGAGCAGAGGAATTTCGTGGCCCACGGTTTCCCAATCCTGCAGCTTCAAATCGACGCCCATATGGCGCGCCACGGCGATGAGATGCGTCGGTGCATTGGTGGAGCCGCCAATGGCGGAGTTGACCACGATCGCGTTTTCGAAGGCCTCGCGCGTCATGATCTTGTCCGGGGTCAGATCTTCCTTCACCATGTCGACGATACGCATTCCGGTGAAGTAGGCCATTTGCGTGCGGTCTTTGTGCGGCGCGGGAATGGCCGCGCATCCGGGCAGCGACATCCCCAATGCTTCAGCCAGCGAGTTCATCGTGGTGGCCGTACCCATGGTGTTGCAGTGGCCGGGGCTGGGAACGGAACTCGCCACCATCTCCATGAACTGATCTAGCGAGATCTCTCCGGCGGCGTACATGCGGCGCGCTTCCCACACCGCCATGCCGCTACCGGCGAGCTTGCCGTTGTAGTAGCTGTTCAGCATCGGACCGCCGGAAAGTACGATCGCCGGGATGTTGACCGTGGCCACCGCCATCAGGCTGGCGGGCGTCGTTTTATCGCAACCGGTGGTGAGTACCACGCCATCCATCGGCGTGCCATGCAGCACTTCCACCAAACCCAGATAGAACAAGTTCCGGTCAATGGCCGCCGTGGGCCTGCGGCAACTCTCCTGAATGGGGTGCGTGGGGAAGACGAATGGAATGCCGCCGGCATCGCGGATGCCATCGCGAATGCGGTCCACCAGCGTGAGGAAGTGCCGGTTGCAGGCGGAAATGTCGTTGCCCGATTGCGCAATGCCGATGATCGGCTTGCCGGACTGCATCTCCTCGCGCGTCAATCCGTAGTTCGGAAAGCGCTCCAGATAAATGGACGTCATCCCTGGATTGGCGGGATTGTCGAACCAGTTGCGGCTGCGCAGCCTGCCTTTGCATTCGTCTTTGGGTTGCATGGAGTCTCTCTCTGGATGCGTGCGCCGGCTAAGCCCGCGCCTTGGTGGTTTGTGGCATGAATTTGTTCAGCCAGCTTGTGTGAAAATCGGCACTCTCAAACTCGGGGTCGACAAGGATACGCTGATGCAAAGGAATGGAGGTATGAATTCCTTCCACTACAAACATGTCGAGCGCACGGCGCATCCTGGCGATAGCCTCGTTGCGGTCTCGTCCGTGCGTGACCAGCTTGGCGATCATGGAATCGTAATAGGGCGGAATCACGCCATCGGTATAAGCGGCGGTGTCTACACGCACGCCGATGCCGCCCGGCACGTTCAGAGCGGTGATGCGCCCTGGCGACGGCGCGAATGTCTCAGGGTGTTCGGCGTTAATACGGCACTCGATGGCATGGCCGCGTAGCGTGATGGGGCCTCCGAGGATCTGGTCCAGCCGCTCCCCTGCCGCAATGCGAATCTGGCTCTTCACGATGTCGATGCCGGTGATGAACTCCGTCACCGGATGTTCCACCTGCACGCGCGCGTTTACTTCGATGAAGTAGAGGGCGCCGGTGCGATCCATCAGAAACTCAACCGTGCCCGCGTTGGTATAGCCCGTATCGCGCATCGCTTTCTTGAGCGCGCTGGCGATTCGCTCACGCAGTTCGGGGGTAACACTCGGTGAGGGAGCTTCCTCGATGATCTTCTGGTGCCGGCGCTGCAACGAACACTCGCGTTCGCCGAGGATCTCGACGTTGCCGTGCAAATCGGCGAGCACCTGGAACTCAATGTGGCGCGGGAACTCCACCAGCTTTTCCATGTACAGATCGCCGTTGGAGAATGCGGCAGCAGCTTCGGCGGATGCCTGCGCGTAGAGATTGGGCAGTTCCTCGAGGGTTCGCACCACGCGCATGCCGCGCCCGCCGCCACCTGCCGACGCCTTGATCATCACGGGCAGGCCGATCCCCTTCGCCAGTTCCACCGCTTCTTCGGGCGAAGGGAGGATGCCTTCCGAGCCAGGCAGCGTCGGCACGCCGGCCTGTTTCATCGCCTCGCGCGCACGCTGCTTCAGGCCCATCAACTTGATGACTTCCGGGCTGGGGCCGATGAAGGTGATGCCGGACATCTGGCAGACTTCGGCAAAGTCGGCGTTCTCGCTCAAGAAACCATAGCCCGGATGAATCGCATTGGCGTTTGTGATCTCGGCGGCGCTGATGACGGAAGGAATGTCCAGATAGCTGCGTGCGCTTCTCGCTGGGCCGATACACACGGCTTCATCGGCAAAGCGCACATGCAGGCTATGACGATCGGCTTCCGAATAGACAGCCACGGTCGCGATGCCCAGTTCCTTGCAGGCGCAGATCACACGCAAAGCGATCTCGCCGCGGTTCGCGATCAGGATCTTTTGAAACATTGCTTCTATAGGGGCCGGTAAGTAAACAACGCCTCGCCGTATTCCACCGGTTTGCCGTTGGGAACAAGTTTTGCCACGATGACGCCGGGAACTTCAGCCTCAATCTCGTTCATCAGCTTCATCGACTCGATGATGCAGAGCACCTGGCCTGCCTGCACCGAATCGCCGGGCTTCACGAATGCGGAGGCGCCGGGCGAGGGCGATTCATAGAATGTACCCACAATGGGAGCCTTCACCACCGGAAGGGTCTCCTCCGGCTTGGCCGCGGGCACTTGCGGTGGCGGGGGCGCCACGGACGCCGGAACGGGAGCATAGGCTAGGGGCGCCGCAATCGGCGCCACCGGAGCAGCCACATGCACATCCTGGCCCGGGCGCTTGATCCACACGCGGTTCTCGCCGCGCTGCACTTCAATTTCCGCCATCCCGCTTTCGTTCAGCAGTTGGATGATTTCTTTGATTTCGTCAATGGTCATTGATCAAAAAACCGTTAAATCCTTAGTAGTCGGAGTGAGGATTTCGCAACCGGTTTCCGTCACCAAAACGGTATCCTCGATGCGAATGCCTCCCTGGTCCTTCAAATAAATCCCGGGTTCCACCGTGATCACCATGCCCGCGCGCAAGGTGGTTTTTTCCTTCTTGCCAATGCGCGGCGGCTCATGAATTTCCAATCCGAGCCCATGCCCGGTGGAGTGGGTAAACTCCTTGTCCAACCCATGGGCTGCCAAAACCTTCCGGGCTTCACTATCCGGCTTGCCGGCCGCCACACCCGAACGAATCGCCGCAATGGCGGCCAACTGCGCTTCGAGGACGGCACGGTAACGGCGCTTCCAAACCGGCTTTGCGGAGCCCACAAACACGGTGCGTGTCATGTCGCTGGCATAGCCTTCCTGGGTCGCGCCCATGTCTATCAATAGTAACTGATCAGGTTCAATCGGATTCCGAGTTGGCCTGGCGTGTGGCAGGGCGGACCGTGCGCCGGAAGCCACAATCGTCTCGAACGCACACCCCTCGGCGCCTTGCCGCCGCATCTGAAAATCGAGTTCAGCCGCCAGATCGTTCTCACTCATCCGCCGGGTCAACTTCTTCATGGCCGCGGCGAAGGCATTGGAATTCGTGATTACAGAACGCCGGATGCGGCCGATTTCCTCATCGGATTTCACCATCCGCAGTGTTTCCACGGATGCCGCGAGCGGTACCATCCCGCTTCCCAACGGCAGTTTCTCCCGCAGGAAATCGTAGGCGTGGAAGGTCATCCGGTCCTTCTCAATCCCCAACCGCCTCAGTTTCCGCCGCCCCACCGTGGCCACCACCGCGGGCAGCAAATGATTCTTCGTGATGGAGACCCGGCAGTCGCTCTCCTGCCCTGCCTGAAAGGTGTAGCGCGGATCGGTGAACAGAGTGGCGTCTCTCTCGGTCAGCAACAGAGCCGCATTGCTGCCCGTGAATCCGGAAAGATAGCGCACGTTGGGTAACGCTGTAATGAGGAGAGCGTCCACCTTCCATTCCGCGAAGCTAGCGATCAGCCGCTCGCGGCGCGGCGAGTGTTCCGTGGCTGGTTGCAATCTCTCATTGTAACAAAGGCGCGCTTTTTGCTCGCGCTCGGGCTACTGCCGGGCAAGCCTACTGGCGGCGCGATCCGTGGCCTCCTTGCGGCGTGCCAGCAGAGCTTTCGCCTTTTGTTTGACCTCCGTGATCAGTTCCAGTTCCGACGCGTCGGGGGAACCCGGCCCGAACGGTGGATCAGGATCATATTCCAGTTGCAGCGCGATACTGCGCGCCACCGCTTCGCTGCGCAGCAACGCCGCCAGACGCAGGGCGAAGTCGATCCCCGCCGTCACGCCTCCTCCAGTGATGCGATTCCGGTCCACCACTACACGTTCCGCCACTGGAATCGCACCCAAGCGGCTCAGTTGATCGCGTGACATCCAGTGGCAGGCGGCGCGATACCCTTGCAATAAGCCCGCCGAGCCCAGCAATAACGACCCCGTGCAAACGGAGGTGATCCACTGCGCCGATGCCGCCTGCGTGCGGAGCCACTCCAGCACCTCGGAATCCTCCATCCAATCCACCTGCCCGGGCCCGCCCGGCACGAACACCACATCCAGCTTCGGGCATTCGCGCAAGGTCAACTCCGGCAGAATGGACATGCCGCCGTCGCTCACCACGGCATCCATCGTTTTCCAGATCAGATGCACACGCGTTTCGGGTATCCTGCGAAACACCTCATACGGCGCGGTCAAATCCAATTGCGTCAGGCCGGGAAACAGCAACATCCCGATTTCGGTCACGGATGTATCTCCACTCCGCCGCTATCCGTGATGCGATAGCCCTGCGCCTGGCCCGATTCCGTATCGTAGATCGCGAAGGTGGATGCGACATCGGTGCGATTGGCCTGCGCATCGAACTGGCACCCCATGATCGATCCCGGGTTGACGGCGAGGGTCTTGCCCAGCTTCCGAATATCGAACACGTGGTTGTGACCGTAGAAGACAGCATCGTATTCGCCGCCACGGGCGATGGCCAGCGCGATGTTGTCGAAATGGTTCACCGCGACGCGCCGGCCGCCGAAGTCTTCTTCGAAGAATTCCCCGCGAAGGCGGACATGCGGATACTTCGGGGTCTTGGCGGTGATGCGGAACGTGTCCGCGTCGTTGTTGCCAAAGACAATATGCAAAGGCTTGGCGAAACCGCGCGCCAGTTGGTCCAGCACAAATGGCGAACAGAGATCGCCGCAGCAGACCATGGCGTCGCAGCCGGCAACGAACCGCAAAGCCGCATCCAGTTTCCAAACGTTGTCGTGAATATCGGACAGAATCGCCACGCGCATGGGACAAGGGATAGCGCATGCGGCGGCCCGGGCGCAATAATGGACATCCATGGCATCCGTTGCGCTCATCGCGTGGAACCCGGAGGAGGCCGAGCGGCAAACTGCCACCTTGCGCGCGTTGGGACATACCGTCACGCCCTACTCCACCATGAGCAGCACGATCCTGAAGGAACTGCGCGCCCTCGCGCCACAAGCACTGATCATCGACCTCAACCAGCGACCCTCCACGGGCATGCAACTCGGGCTGGCCATTCGCAAAGTGCCAATTGTCTTCATTGCAGGCGATGCGGAGAAAACGGCCAAAGCCAAGGCCAACGTTCCGGCAGCGTCATACACGACGTGGAAGAAGCTGCCCGCCTTGCTCAAGCGAGTCGGTTCCCTGGCGCCATCCACATCCAGCGGATCCCCGATGGATGTATATAAAGACACGCCGGTCACAACGAAGCTCGGCTTGGATAAGGCCCGCACCATCGTCGCCATCGATGCACCGCGTGAGTTTCATCACCTGCTGCCGGCACACATCGAAATCGTCGAAGAACACGTACACTCCGATGCCACCTTCTGCTTCGCACACACGCCCGATGAACTGCAGGCGCGCATCGAACAACTGGCCGTCCGCGCCCCGGTCTGGATCGCCTGGCCCAAGCGCACAGGCAAAGCCGCATCCCCTCTAAACATGTACTCCGTCCGTGATATCGCCTTTTCCGCCGGATTGGTAGACTACAAGATCTGCGGCATCGACAAGCAGTGGTCCGCCATGCTGTTCACACACCGCAAACAGAAACGCAAATGAAGATCACAGCCATCAAAACCCTCGTCGTGAACGCGCGCATGCGCAACTGGATCCTGGTGAAGGTGGAGACGAACGAACCCGGCCTGTACGGTTGGGGCGAAGCCACGCTCGAATGGAAGACGAAAGGCGTCGTGGGATCGGTGGAAGATCTCTCCGTGCTGCTCATCGGTGAGGATCCGCGCCGCGTCGAGCACATCTGGCAGAAGATGCACCGCCAGTATTTCTGGCGCGGCGGCATCGTCACCATGACCGCGATGAGCGGCATCGATCAGGCCTTGTGGGATATCAAAGGCAAAGAGGTCGGCAAGCCGGTCTGCGAACTGCTCGGCGGGCCCGTGCGCGACAAACTGCGGCTTTATGACCATCTCGGCGGGGGCCTGCTCGAAGATATTTACCAGACCGAGAAGCCCGAAGTTTTCGCCGAACGGATTCTCGATAGCCTGGAAAAGGGATTCACTGCCGTCAAGTGCATGCCCATTCCCGTGGCCGAGTTGATCGAGAGTCCCGCTGCATTGCACAACTCTGCACAGTGCGTCGCGGCGATGCGCCAGGCCGTGGGCGACAAGGTCGACATCATGCTCGATCTGCATGCCCGCACGACAACCGCCGCCGCAATCCAGTTTGGCCGCATGCTGGTCGACTACAACCTTTATTGGTACGAGGAGCCCTGCTGGCCCGAACACATCGATGCCCTCGTCGAAGTATCGCGTGCGCTGCCCTTCCCCATCGCCACCGGCGAGCGTCTGGTCGGCCGCTGGGAGTTTCGCGAGTTGCTCGAAAAGCGCGCATGCTCCATCATCCAGCCCGATGTCTCCCACTGCGGCGGCATCAGCGAAGCGCGGCGCATCGCCGCCATGGCCGAGACCTATTCCATCCCTGTCGCCTGTCACAACCCACAGGGTCCGGTGAGCACGGCATCATCCATCCACATCGGCTTTGCCACGCCGAACTACCTCATTCAGGAGGTGGTGCGCGCCGACGTGCCCTGGCGCAACGATATCCTCACCGCGCCGCTGAACGTGACGCGGGGCTACGTGCCTCCACCCACCGCACCGGGCCTTGGCATCGATATCAACGAAAAGGAAGCCGCGAAGTATCCCTTCCAGCCCGAGGTTCCCATGGACTGCTACCACCGCGACGGATCCGTCGCCGATTGGTAATCGCAAGCCCGGCCCAAGAAATTTACAGTCACTACATCCACTTCCGGTGTATAACAGAGCAAGCAGCCACCGCCATGAAAAACGTGGAACGGATTCGCGAAGCACTGCTCGGACAACCGTCCGGGGACTACTTCCGCCAACGTGCATTTGCCGGCTGGAAGCCGGTCGCGATCATCTGGGAGCGGGAAATTGACGCTCCCTCCGAAGCCACCGCCACAAGCGAAGAAATCCCCTACGGCCTGGAAGTGGGCGCCGACTGCGCCACACTCATTGAGAATGCGGCCGAGAAACAAGTGCTCCTCAAAGTCATCGAAGGCATTGTTCAGGATCTGCGCATTTCGCAAATCGCGGCATCGCTCAACCAGAGCGGATATCGCACACGAACCGGCGCACCCTGGACCGCAAGCGATGTCTTCGATCTGCTCCCCAGATTGATCGAAGTGGGCCCCCGCGTCTTCCCAACCGCGGAATGGGCACAGCGGCGGCAACAACTGTTCAACGCAATATAGGGTTGCAATTCGAACGGCAAGAATCGGAGTGTCTTGCCCGGCCAATCCCCGTATCGTGGAGATGCCATGCAATTCCATCAACCGTTTGCCGAAGTCATTCGTCCATTCAAGATTGAACCCGTCATGAACGACAAGCTAGACCCCGATGTCTGTTGGAAAGCCGTCCTCGGCCGCGATGCGTCCCGCGATGGCCAGTTCGTGTTCGCCGTGCGCACCACCGGAGTGTATTGCCGGCCGTCATGCCCGGCCCGGCACCCCCTGCGCCGCAACGTGCGGTTCTTCGCCTTGCCCGCGGAGGCCGAAGCCTCGGGGTTCCGCCCCTGCCTGCGGTGCCGTCCCAATGAACCTGCGGTTCGCCATGCGCAATCCGATTTGATCGCCGCTTTGTGCCGCTATATCGAGGCGCACGCCGCCGATACGATCAGCCTGCAGCAACTCAGCGAACAGGCCGGCCTTAGCCCCACTCATCTGCTGCGCACCTTCCGCACCGTCACCGGACTCACCCCCAAGCAGTATCACACTGCCTGCCGCATGAAGAATTTTAAAGGCCTGCTGCGCGGCGGTGCACGCGTCACGGATGCCATCTACGAGGCAGGCTTCGGCTCGTCCAGCCGCCTCTACGAGCAGGCCGGCCAACTCGGCATGACACCGAAACAGATCCGCGGCGGCGGAGCCAATGCCTGGATCTACTACACCGCCATCACCACCGAACTCGGATTGATGCTGGTGGCGGCCACCGATCGCGGCCTCTGCGCCGTGGAACTGGGCGAATCCGTGGAACCGCTCGTGAAAGCGCTCCAGCAACAATACCCGAAAGCGTCGCTCCGTCCGCTGCAGGAACCGTATCCGGAAACATTCCGCCGCTGGATCGACACGCTGCGCATGCAGGCGGCGGGCCTCGCCCCGCGGCGCCAGTTGCCGCTCGATATTCAGGTTTCCGAGTTTCAGTTGCGCGTCTATCAGCATTTGCGAACCATCCCCGTCGGCACATCGCAAACCTACGGCGAGGTAGCCGCCGCCATCGGCCAGCCGCAGGCGTCTCGCGCGGTCGGCCATGCCTGCGCCACCAACCCCGTCGCGCTCACCGTACCCTGCCATCGCGTAGTGTTGGGCAGCGGCGAACCAGGAGGTTACCGCTGGGGCGAAGAACGCAAGCGCAAGCTGCTGGCCTTGGAGCAAAAGGCCTCCGCAAAGACAGCGGCCAGCCGTTAAGCTGATAAGGTATGACTCCCATCGCCACGGACACAGCACGGATCCATTTCGCGTATTCGGCATGGGCTTCGGCGCGCCTGGCGGACGCCGCGGCCATGCTTTCCGAAGAGGAATTGCACCGCGATCACAAATCGGCGGATAGGAGCGTGCTCGGTACGCTGGTGCACATCTTTGCCGCGGATCGTATCTGGTATTCGCGAGTCACCGGCCAGCACCCATCGAAGTTCATTGCGGAAGAGGATTACCGTCTATCCGTGCTGCAGAACGATTGGCCCGAACTGTTGGCGCGCTGGCAGGACTATCTCTGCACCGCGGACCTCAACGCCGTCATCACCTACAAAGATATGAAGGGCAATGCGCACGAATCGCCGCTCTGGCAAATCGTGTTGCATGTGGTCAATCACGGAACGCATCACCGTGGCATGGTGGCAGCCATGATCCGCGCCATGGGCCACGCACCGCCCGCGCTCGATGAGATCGCCTACTTCCGCCAACTCCCCCGCTGAGCGCTATTCGTAGCGCAGTGCAACCATCGGGTCGATCTTCGTGGCGCGCCATGCCGGCACACTGCCCGCCAGCAAAGCCACCAGCGACAACACGCCAACAGACCCCGCCAATACCAGCGGATCTCTCGCCTTCACGCCGTACAGCACCGATTCAAACAACTGCCCGGCGGCAAGAGCGCCCGCCGCGCCAATCACCACGCCAACGCTCAGCAGCAATCCGACATCACGCAGAATCAAGCGGCGCACTTCGGAACCACTGGCCCCCAGCGCCATGCGGATCCCAATCTCCCGCGTCCGCTGCGTTACGGCGTAGGCCAGTACACCGTACAACCCGATGGCAGCCAGCAGCGTCGCCAAACCCGCGAAGGTCGCGGCAAAGAGAGAGATCAGCCGCTGCACGAAAATCGACTCGTCGATCTGCCCCTGCATCGTTCGCAGCCGGTCCACGGGCACGTTCGGATCGAGCCGCGCCACCTCCCGCCGGATGATCCCGGCGAACTGCTCCGGGTCGATGGAAGTACGCACGTAGAAATGCAGCGACCCAAGCCGCTCATCCTGCCGGTAGGGCGTGTAGAAGACGGCGCGCTGTTCGCTGGTGAGGTCACTGTAGCGGCTATCCTTCACCACCCCTACGATCTCGATATCCCGCGCCGCCTTCGGCCCGTTATCCGTGCCCATGTGCATGCCGATCGCGTTGCGTCCCTGAAAGAAGCGCTTCACGAAGCTTTCATTGACAATGGCCACCTTCGGAGCACCCAGCGAATCGCGGCGCGTGAACTCGCGTCCTCCGATCAACGGCGTCCCCATCGTGGCGAAGAACCCTGGCCCCACTTCGGAATACGCCGAATGCGCATCCTCTTTATCCGCGGGAGCGAAGCCTTCCACATTGATGCTGGTATTCCAGGTGCTGCCGGCGATCACCGGAACCAGCGACCCAGAGACCATCTTCACCCCCGGAGTCGCGCTCAGCCGGTCCTCCAGTTGTTCGAACAGCGCCACCGTGCGCGTGGCGTTGTAGTTGGACAGCTCCGGCCGCAGGCTGAACGTGATGAGCCGGTCGGGATCGAGTCCCAGTTCCACATGCGTGAGCTTCACCAGGCTCATCGAGAACACGCCCGCGCAGAACAACAGGAGCAACGATAGCGATACCTGGCCCACTACCAGCGAGTGCCGGAACGTCTTCCCGGAGCCCGCGCCAACCACGCTGGCCCCCTGATCCTTTAATGTCGCGGCCACTTCCGTGCGCGTCGCCTGCCACGCCGGATAGAGTCCAAAAGCGAGCCCGGTCAACAGCGAAAGAGCCAGGCAATACAGCAGCACCGGCGCCGGAAGTTCAGCGGTGAGGAACCCGGCGTTGTTGGCGTCCGGCACCAGGCTCAACGTGGCATTCATCGTCCACTGCGCCACGACAACGCCTAGCACTCCGCCGCCAACAGACAGCAGCAAAGCCTCCACTAGCAACTGCCGCACCAGCCGGACGCGGCTCGCGCCCATCGACAGCCGCACGGCAATCTCTTTCCGCCGTCCCGACGCTTTCGCCAGCAGCAGATTCGCCGCATTGGCGCAGGCGATCAGCAGCACAAACGCCGTGATGCCGCTCAGCAGCATCAGCGGAATGCGCGCTTCCCGTTTCATCCCGCCGCGGCCTTCCGTGGACGGACGCAGCACGATGCGCTTCTTCATCCACCGTTCCAGGAATTGAGCCGAGGGTTGCGTGAGCAGCTTCGCCTCTTCCTCCAGCATGGCGTGATACGGGCCGTTGATGGCTTCTTCGGCTTGCCGCAGCGAGACACCGGGACGCAGCCGCCCAACCAAGTTCACCCAATAATCCTTGCGATTGTCGAGCCCGTCCCAATTCGGCGTCATTTGCGCCTTCATGCGGATGGGCACATAGGCGTCCACCTGCCGCCCGGGTGTTTCTCCGTGGAACGCGGCCGGAGCCACGCCCACCACGGTCATCGGATGCCCGTTGATGGTCAGCGTCTGATTCAGCACATCGGCCCGCGCTCCGAGTTGCCGTGTCCAGAATCCATGCGCCAGCACGGCCACGGGATGCGCCCCCGGCGTCTTGTCGTCGTCCGGTGTCAGCAGACGTCCCACGGAAGGCTTCAATCCCAGCACTTCGAAATAATTGCCGGACACCATCGTGACGGAGCCGGGTACCGCATTGCCTTGATAGGACAGGCTGGCCGAAGTATCCCGAAATCCGGCAATGCCCGTAAAAGAGGATTGCTTTTCCTGTAAATCGCGAAACATTGGATGATGGAATGCCGGCATATCACGGTCATCCGTCGATGTGCGTCCCTGCGCGGGTCCCGGCTGATAGAAGAACACGAGTTCCTCCGGAGCCTGCACCGGCATCGTGCGCAATAGCACCTGGTGAATGATGGAGAAGATAGCCGTGTTCGCGCCGATGCCCAGCGCCAGCGAAGCCATCACGATGAGGCTCACTACCGGCGTGCGTGCCAGAACCCGGAAGGCGTAGCGAAGGTCTGCCATACTGTCCATCCTACATACGAGAACGGCGGAGAAAAGTTCGCTTCCGTTAACATGGACAAACGGCATCGAGAGCTTCGCAATTACACTGCCAACTACTCCGGTAGGCCATGAATGCGTTTAATAGGTCGTAGATGTGCGACGCACAATCGCGCTGACACCCACCGTTCTGCTGGTGGCGTCAACACTGAAGAAGATCCGATAGCTGCCCACACGACGTCGCCAACGGTTACTCTCCCCTTCGATCTTGAGGATGTCTCCAGAAAAAGGATCAGCAGCGATTGCCAGAAGGGCGGTGCGGAGTTTTGTCCTGGTCCTTAGCGGGGAGCTTTGCCAGATTTTTTCGCGCTGACTTTCCGACGATTACGGTCCAGGTCATGAAGAAGCTCGGTTAATGATACGGACTCGCCACGAGCGATCTCAGCTTCACCCTGGCGAATGGCCGCCCACTCGGCCTTCGTGGGCTTATACGTTCGTTCGACGTGTGTGATGGCTATTTTGCCCGCGGAAATTGTGAATTCTAGACGGTCTCCGGGCTTGATACCGGCCTTCCGCTGAACACTCGGCGGGACAATCAGAGGTTGTTTTTCTTTGAGAGTGACTGTCATGTGGTTAAAGGCCTTATTGCTTAGAGCGAGCCCTGTGGGGCTTGCACTGGCAGTGTAGCATCCGGACGGGAATCTGGGAAGTGGTACTTCGATCCCAGGAATTATCGTGGTTGTAGCGCAGACGTCGCCAGTCCTCCGCGCAGGATTGGCGACACTCAACAGTGCGGTTAAGGGCATAAACACACCCGCGACACCGTTCGTAGATCCAGCGGGGCAGCGCATTGTCGGGATTGCGTTTCAACAAGTTCTGCATCTTTGGCAATGCGCATCTTTTCCAACCTCTCCGCCACTTCCTGTCGATCCGCCTCCTTGCTTCGAACCAAGTGCGCCCGCAAACCGCCGTCCAACTGAGACTCCCCGGCCGCATCCTCGCCAACCGCGGGAACCCCGCATCGTCCCACCGCTAAACCAAAGCGCACTTCCCATTCACACCAATGGGCGACAATGAGGGATTCACCAACCTCAAGGAGAATTCATGTTCCGGATCGCCCTCGCTCTCTTGCTCGCCATCGGCGCCTTTGCCCAGAACCCCAAAGACCGCATGGTGGTGCTCATCAGCCTGGACGGGTTTCCCGCCTTCGCCTGGGACGATCCGAAACTGCCCATCCCCACCCTGCGCCGCCTGGCCCGCGAAGGCGCCATGGCCAAGGCGATGACTACCGTCAACCCCACCGTGACCTGGCCCAATCACACCGCAATGATCACCGGCGTCGAACCCGCAAAGCACGGCGTGCTCGCCAACGGCACCATCGTCCGTGCCGCCGCGCCGGCCGTCAAAGTGGAACCGTGGATCGACAAGGAAAAAATGGTGCACGTGCCCACCGTCTACGACGCCGTGCACAAAGCCGGACTCACCACCGCGCAGGTCGATTGGGTGGCCATTCATAAAGCCCCCACCATCACATTCCCCTTCCCGGAAGTCCCCGATCCCGCGGGCAAGATCGAACAGGAAATGATCGCGGCGGGAATGGTGAAGGCCGAAGAGATTCAGCAGTTCGGCAAAGCGAACATCCTCTGGCGCGACCAGGTCTGGACCGACGCCGGCGTCCACATCATCCGCCGCCACAAACCGAATCTGCTGCTGTTTCACCTGCTCAGCCTCGACAGCGTGCATCACACCTACGGGCCGCGCACACTAGCCGGCACGACCGCCATGGCTTTCCTCGATCAATGCGTCGCGCGCCTGGTGGACGCCATCCGCGCCGCCGGAATGGAGAAGCGCGCCACCATCATCGTCACCTCGGACCACGGCTTCAAGCCCTACACCAAGCTCATCCAGGGTAATGCCATGCTGGCCGCGGCCCGCTTGGACAAGCGCGCCTACATGCTTGCCGAAGGTGGCTCGGCGCTGGTCTACGTGGAGCAGTCATCGGACATCGCCGCGGTGCGCAAAGTGTTCGAAGGCGCGGAAGGCGTCGCCGGCGTCATCGCGCCCGCGGACTACGGCAAGTACGGACTCCCCAATCCCGCAAGTGATCAGCAAATGTCGCAGCTATTTCTCGCCGCAAAAGACGGCTATTCCTTCAGCGGCGGCACATCCGGTGGTGCGATTGTCACGCGCCCCAGCCAGGGTGGCTCGCATGGCTATCTGTCCACCGACCCCGATCTCGACGCCATCTTCATCGCCTGGGGATATGGCGTGAAGCCCGGCGCAACCACTGCGCGCGTGCGCAACATCGATATCGCCCCCACCATCGCCCGATTGCTGGGCGTCAAACTCGACATCGTCGACGGGCGAGTCCCGATGGATCTCTTTCGCTGATTACTTCTTCGGCGGGCTGATCATGATGTGCGCGCCGGCCGTGCCCGGATACATCAGCCACGGCTCATTGCTCGATTTCGTGGAAAGCCCCGTCGATTCGGGCGTCGCGTAAGGCACGTACACCACCCAGCGCAGATAGGCTTCAGCCACGGTTCCGGTTGCCGCATCGAAGCTTTTGCCGGTGAGCACGTACAGCATGCGCGGTTGCTTCGGAATCGCCAACTTGCCGTCGTCCACTTCCTTCCAGCGCATCTTGTGGCGGTCCATGCCTTTCACACCCTGTTCCGCCAGTTGGCGCCCGCGGGCCATGAACGGCTCCAGATCCTTGTGGTAGCAATCCACCTCAAACGTATCGTTGCCCGGATTGTCCGCCAGGCAGATGAGATCGTTCGTTCCCTTGCGCAACGTGATCAGCTTGCCTTCCGGTGAGTAGCCAAGCACCTCCGCGCCATCACGGCGATCCTTCGGTGCCGCCTGCACCGCCGCGGCGATCTGTTCCGCGGCTGGGGGAACGGTAGCCGCCTCAAGCGAAACCAGCAGAAATGCGGCGGGGAGGAGTCTCTTTGCGCAAAGCATCCATGTCATAGCATCATGAGTATAACCGATATGGCAATCGATCCCGTCCGCTCTGTCATTCTGCGCTGGGGCGAGGGAGATCCCCCGGCGGACCTGCTTCGCACGCTCGGGCCACAGGCAGTCGTTTTGAAAAACGAAGCCGAACTGCCCAAACGCGTGGAGGATGGTTTGTGGCCCGGAGTGATGCGCTCCGCGAACGCCCGCAGAGACGGCGACGAAGTGGCCAGCGCCAGCCGCGAGCCATGGGTGAATGCCAACGGTTTCCGCATCCACTGCCACCGCGCGCTCCATCCCAAAGAACCCGCATTGCTCGACTACAAACCCGATGCCAAGGCCGGCTTGAGCGAAGGCCAGGTCGTCGGATTCGAATCCTACGAACT
Source organism: uncultured Acidobacteriota bacterium (assembly GCA_937952345.1). Lineage (GTDB taxonomy): Bacteria > Acidobacteriota > Terriglobia > Bryobacterales > Bryobacteraceae > CADEFT01. The sequence goes on along the minus strand of CALFYN010000040.1, from coordinate 156 downwards.
GATCCTCGCCGAAGCGCGCGCCAACGGCGGTAACGCGGTCCTCACTCCGGATCAACGCTGCAAGGACGCGCTCAAGGCCGGCGATGCGAAGGCAGTGGCCGCGTGGAACTCGCTGGCGCGCACCGCCAAGTGGCTCGACGCCAATGCCGCCTTGTT
>CALFYN010000039.1 GCA_937952345.1 uncultured Acidobacteriota bacterium | reverse complement strand
GTTCGACTTCCCCGAGGAGCGGATGTACCTCGTCGCCGAGCAGGGCGAGGCACGGGCCGAGCCTGCGCACGCATTGTCGCCGAGGTGGCCGAACCCTCGGTCCGCATTTGCTACGACGCCGGCAACGTGCTCGACTACGAAAACAGCGATCCGATTCCCGACATCGCCACCTGCGCCAAGGACATCCGCGCCTTCGCCATCAAAGACCATCGCAACACGCCGAAGGATGAAGATTGCGGCCCCGGTTTCGGCGAAATCGATCACTACAAGTTGCTGCAGCCGGTTCTTCGCAACGGAGGCGACATGCCGCTGGCATGCGAAAACATTTTCGAGCCTCTTGTTCCGCGGCCCACAACGCCCGAGGCAGTAGACGCGCTGGCCCGGCGGGCCCGCGAATATCTCGAATCCGTGCTTCGCGGATTAATGCATCACGAAAGGCCAGTATGAATCTTCATCGCAGATCATTTCTTCTTGGAACGGCCGCCTCGACGCTGGCCGCGCAATCGTCAAACCAGATCTCCACCGCGGTCATCGGCACGGGGAATCGTGGCTCTTACCTGCTATCCGGAGTGCTGGAGCAGCCCAACGCCAAAGTCGCCGCGGTCTGCGACATCAAGCCCGACCGGCTGGACAAGGCGGCCAGCGCCGCGGCCAAGCATAATCCGAAAACCTACACGGACTGGCGCAGGATCATCGACAGCAAGGATATCGAGGCGGTCTTCGTCGCCACGCCGCCGCACCTGCATGCGCAGATGGCGATCGCCGCTCTGCAGGCCGGCAAGCATGTCTATTGCGAAAAGCCCATCGGAGTCACGGCGGCGCAGGTCCGCGACCTGGTGAAAGCGGCGCGGTCATCGAAGCGCGTCTTCACCGCGGGACAACAGATGCGCTCCTACAAGCAACTGAACGAAGCCATCGGCAAGATTCGCGAAGGCGTCATCGGCGATGTGCTGATGGTCAAGGCGCAGCGCCACGCCACTGCCGATCTCGCCCACGACGGCTCTTCCGGCGATTGGTATTTCGACGTGACGAAGTCGGGCGGCTATCTGATTGAGCAGTCCGTCCACAATCTCGATTTGTGCAATTGGGTGATTGGCGCGCATCCCTCGCGGGCCAGCGGATTCGGCGCCACGCAGTTGTACAAGAACGATCCCCCGGGGCGCACCATCTTCGATTGCTCCCTTCTCAACTACGACTACACGAACGGGGTGAAAATGTCGTTCACGCAGAACGTATTCCACCCGCGCACGATGCCCTCCGGAGGGCAGTATGTGTATGTGTACGGCTCAAAGGGTGCGGTGGATTTGATGACAGCAGCCACCATGCACCCGATGAGCCGCGATGCCAAGCCCATTGTGCTGGCTGAAAAGCAGCAGGAATCGCGACACGCCCACATCACCGCCTTCTACGATGCCGTCACGAAGGGTGCATCGTCGCCGGCGGACATCACCATCGGCGCCACCGCCGCCTTGACCGCCATCCTGGGTCATGAGGCGATGGTCAAGCAGACCGTGGTGAATTGGAAAGACCTCGGAGTGGATGTCGGCTGAGGTTATTGGAGCGGCGGCCCCAACAGCTCCATGCCATAGCTCTCCATGAGCCGCTGCACGCCCGGAAAATCGGGCTCGCGTAGGCCCTTGTTCAGGACGGTCACTTCGTCAAAGAAGCGCTCCAGCCCGGCGGGAGTCACCATCACCAGAACGTGCGCCGCTTCGTCGTGGAAATTCTGAAACGTGTGCGCGGTTCCCCGTGGCGCAAATGCCGAAGCACCCGCCCCTCCCGTGAAGCGCTGCCCGTCCACTTCCCACGTCAGTTCGCCGTCGAGCACATAGAACCACTCATCTTCGCGCGAGTGGCGATGCAAAGGCGGCCCCGACAGCTTGGGGACAGTCAAGTGCACAACGGCCACGGCGTCGCCCGTGTCCGCACCGGCCAGTTTCACCAGCCCCGGTTCGCCCAGCACATCCAGCTCGCGCAAGCGGAAGTCCCGCGGCCCGAGTACCAGCGTTTTCAATCGTTCTGTCGTCATCGTAATTTCTCCTTTTTCTCTCCAACATGTTTCCGGCCGTGGCGCAATGCTTCCAGCAGCACCCCGGCCGCCCAACTGGCCGCCGCGATCGCCTCTTTACCGGACAGTCCCCCGCGATCGCGCAGCATCTGCCAAAACGGACCGGAATGGATACCCTGGAACACGGCGCGCACTTGCCGCCGCTCGGCGGGCGCCATCCCTTTCGTCAAGCCCCGTAGACTCTTCTCGAAGCTGGCCAGGCCCTCTTCGGCTCCTTGCGCGCGGACCTGCGCCCCGGCCGGCGATTCCATCACCGCCCGCACCAGCTTTTCGTTCTCCTCAAAGGCGCGGTACATCTTGCCGAGGTGGGGCAGGATCTCCTCTTCCGTGTTGGGAAACACGGTGCCCGACTGCGCGCGCACGCGCACCCACAACGCCGCGTAGAGGTCCGACTGCGCGGGGAAGTAGCGGTAGACCGTGCGCGCCCCCACGCCCGCCGCCCTGGCGACAGCTTCGTGCGAGAACGGCTGGGCCGGATGCTCCACCAGCAAATGGAACGCCGCTTCGAGAATGTGATCGCGAGTAGCGGCCACCTGTTTCTGACGCAGTGCCGTGCGAGCCGTCATGACAGTATACTGCCACATGTGGCAGTTAACTGTCAAGTCTTTCCCGGCGCTACTCTGGCAGCATGACCCGACGCACCATCGCCGCCCTGCTGCTGGCCGGCTCTTCGGCGAAGGCCGCCCCGAAGAAACAGGCCGCCGCCATCAAGGCTATCGAGCAGGCTGACCTCGATTTCTGCGCCGCCACGAAAGCCAAGGGCCTCGACGGCTGGATGAGCTACTTCGCCGACGATGCCACCGCCTTCCCTTCCGGCAAACCGCTCATCCACGGCAAAGCGGCGCTGCGCGAATACTACGGCGCGGCGATCTTCGCAACGCCCGGACTCACCATCGACTGGCGTCCGGTGAAGGCCGACGCGGCTGCGAGCGGCGATCTCGGCTACACCATCGGCACCGCCGAGTTCCGCTTTCCCGGCAAAGACGGCAAGCTCGTCACTCGCCCCGGCAAGTACCTCACGGTGTGGAAGAAGCAGCCCTGGGGCCAATGGAAAGTAGTGGCGGATCTCGGAAACTGACCGCCGCGGGGTACAATAGAAAAGTACCTCACTGATGTCTTCCCGCATTCGTTCCACTACCATTCTTTGCGTTCGTCGAGACAACAAAGTTGTCATGGCCGGCGATGGCCAGGTGACGCTCGGCAGCGAAGTTCTCAAAGCCTCGGCGAAGAAACTGCGCCGCCTCTACAACGGCAAAATCCTCGCCGGATTCGCCGGTTCGACGGCCGACGCTTTCAGTCTCTTTGCCCGCTTCGAAGCCAAGCTCGAGCAGTTCAATGGCAATCTTCCCCGCGCGGTGGTAGAGTTAGCCAAGGATTGGCGCACGGACAAAGTTCTACGCCATCTGGAGGCTCTGTTGCTGGTTGCCGACGCCACCAATACCTACATCCTCAGCGGCAATGGTGACGTAATTGAACCCGATGAAGCGATCGCGGCCATTGGTTCCGGCGGCCCTTTCGCGAAAGCCGCGGCCGTGGCACTCTTCGAAAATACCGATCTCGCCGCCCGCACCATCGCCGAGAAGGCCATGAAGATCGCCGGAGAGATCTGCATCTACACGAATCTCAACAACATTTATGAGGAGCTCGGCTAATGGTCATCTACCTTCCCAGCCAGTCGCTCGATGAAGCGCCGGCCCTCGACGAATTGACTCCCGCGGAAATTGTCCGCGAACTCGACAAGCACGTCATCGGACAGGCTGAGGCCAAGCGCGCCGTAGCCATCGCATTGCGCAATCGTATCCGCCGCCAGCGTCTCGATCCGGAGATGGCCGATGAGGTCATGCCGAAGAACATTCTCATGATCGGACCCACGGGCGTCGGCAAAACCGAAATCGCGCGTCGTCTGGCCAAGCTCGCCAATTCCCCATTCTTAAAGGTCGAGGCCAGCAAGTTCACCGAAGTGGGCTACGTGGGCCGCGATGTGGAAAGCATGATTCGCGACCTGGTGGAAATCGCCATCGACATGGTGCGCGAAGAAAAGCTCGACGAAGTCGCCGACCGCGCCGAACGCAACGCCGAAGAGCGGTTGCTCGACCTGCTCATGCCTCCGCAACCGGAGGCTTCCGAATCGGTGGAACGCACGCGCGAGAAGCTCCGCGAGAAGCTGCGC
>CALFYN010000038.1 GCA_937952345.1 uncultured Acidobacteriota bacterium | reverse complement strand
GGGCGCAGGTCCGCGGCAAATCCTTCGCGCGGCAACACAGCATATCGTATACGAATCCGTAGGAGGGTCTTTTATGAACAACAAATGTCTGATTGCTGCAGTGCTGCTGCTCGGTAGCTACACAAGAGCGAACCCACAAATCAGCCAGGAGGCAAGGGATGATTTCAGGCTAGGTGCAACTGTCGCGTCATGCCTGGTGGTGAAATGCCAGGTTTTTCGAGGTTACCTGACCACGGATTTGCCCAATGGGGGGAACCCAGTTCTTGTCCGGGTTCAGGAGTGGCTCTACGGAGAATCTGGAGAACTTGAAATAGTGCCGCTATCCCTGGCGAATCGAACCCTTGCCAAATCAAGCTCGACGGCCTGGAGGGGTGTGCCGATGACGAAAAACACTTCAGTGACGGTCGTACTCAGCCAAGAGCAGGGTTTCGGTGTGCTGCCGGGGGAAACCGTGCTGATCACCGATGGAGAACGCGAATCCGACCTTGTTAGGATGCTGGCAGCGGAAGCCCGTAAACTGCAGATCTCTCCCCTGTCGAGTTCGCAAACTTCCGCGTCGTTGCCGATGCGTCCCAGTTCTGCCCTGGCAGCATATCTCTTAACATACGCACTACTTTCGAAGTCGCTTCCAGACCGAGAATCCCGCACAGAAATACTATTGCATTTACTCGCAAATACAAGCGTGCCCCCGGAAAGATGGGCTGATATCGCAGCGTGGCTGACAACCGACTACTACGCATTGCCGAAGCCAACCCGTGAACGAGTCGTTCGTCGTCTTTCTGAACTGTGTCTGCATGCCGATGTGTCCGCCGCGGGGGCTGCCTTTCGAGGGTTGGCAAAGATTGCTGCGATGGATGACGCGGCAATGCGGACGATGATTTCGCCCACCGTGTTAGCGAAACTGGCGGCCGGCTATGGAGTTCTACTCAAAAAGGGCGCCATCCCGCGCCTTACATCGCTTGAGTCGGGATGGAGCGCCAAGTAACCATGAACGGCTCCCAAGTAATGTGAGCCGACACTCCCAAACGCCGTACATCTGCCAATGCAAGAGCATCAACGACAAGGCCAAATGCAGTACTCCTACACCGTCATCTTTCAGCCGCTCGCCGAGGGCGGATTTATGGTGCATGTGCCGGCCATGCCGGAGATCGTCACCTATGGCCGCACCCGCGAGGTAGCCAGGGCCATGGCCGAGGACGCCATCCGCTGCGTCCTGGAAAGCGCGCAGAATGCCGGCGAGCCTTTCCCCGAAGACATCACGTCTGCCGCAGAGCGTCTGGCCATCTCTATGCCGAATTCCTAACCCTACTCGAACCATAGCCCCCTCGAAACCCCATGGGCTACAATACGGCATGCTCTCACGCCGTTCGATGCTCGCCATCCCGCTCTCCGCATCCCTCTCCCCATCGCAACCCGTGAACCTCGAAACCCTCAAACAAGAAGGCCTCGCCGCCGTCGATCGCCGCCAGACCCTCGTCCAGCAAATGGTCGACCAGATCTTCAGCTTCGCCGAACTCGGTTTCCACGAATACGAAACCTCCAAATACCTCACCGCCCTCCTCGAAAAGAACGGCTTCCAGGTCGAGCGCGGCGTCGCCGGCATGCCCACCGCCTGGGTCGCCACCTGGGGCTCCGGCAAGCCCGCCATCGGCTTCATGACCGACATCGACTGCATCCCCCGCGCCTCCCAAAAACCCGGTGTCGCCTACCACGCCCCCATCGTCGAAGAGGCCCCCGGCCACGGCGAAGGCCACAACTCCGGCATGGCCGTCAACGTCGTCGCCGCCCTCGTCCTCAAAGAGATGATGCAGAAACACGGCATCAAGGGCACCCTCAAAATCTTCCCCGGTGTCGCCGAAGAACTCGTCGCCACTAAAGCCTTCATGGTCCGCGCCGGCCTTTTCAAAGGCCTCGATATCATGCTCGGCGTCCACGTCAGCAATGAGTTCAACAGCACCTACGGCCAGCCCTCCTCCAACAGCGGACTCGTCTCCGTCATGTACACCTTCCGCGGCCAGGCCGCCCACTCCGCCGGCGCTCCCTGGCGCGGCAAAAGCGCCCTCGACGCCGTCGAACTCATGAACATGGCCTGGAACATGCGCCGTGAACACATGCGCACCGAACAGCGCTCCCACTACGTCATCACCAACGGCGGCGATCAGCCCAACGTCGTCCCCATCGAAGCCACCGTCTGGTATTACTTCCGCGAACTCGACTACAAGCGCATCACCGAAATGTTCGAGGCCGCCAACACCATCGCCAACTCCGCCGCCACCATGACCGGAACCTCCGTCAGTTGGCGCGTCGTCGGCTCCGCATGGCCCAATCACTTCAATAAGGTGATCGCCGAAGTCCAATCCAAAAACATCGCCACCGTCGGCATGCCCCAATGGTCCGAAGCCGACATCACCCTCGCCAAGGCCCTCCAAAAGGAACTCGGCCAAAAACAGGAAGGGCTGAAAACGAAAGTGGAACCACTCGCCCCACCCAAGGAATCCCGCGGCGGCGGCTCAGACGATGTTGGCGACATCTCCTGGATCATGCCCATGACCTACATGCGCTACCCCGCCAACATCCCCAATCTCCCCGGCCACCATTGGGCCAACGCCGTCGCCATGGCCACCCCCATCGCCCACAAAGGCTCCACCGCCGGCGCCAAGGCCCAAGTGCTCACC
>CALFYN010000037.1 GCA_937952345.1 uncultured Acidobacteriota bacterium | reverse complement strand
GTTTTCTGGGAATTGTAGCCGCGGGCGGGGTCGACGATGCCGTCGATGAGCATGTTGGGCTGGAAGCCGGCTTTGACGGCGGTCTGGAAGGCGATGATCCAGTCGTGGGTGGCGTTGTCGAAGGTGCCGCTGACGCGCAGTTGGGAGGCGGGGGGCTTGAGATTACCGAGGAGGAGATTAGGATGCTTGCGGATGTTGTTGAGGAAGAACTGGACGAGGGTGACGTCGTCGCGGAGGTTCGATTTGTTGCGGCCGACGGGCTGATCGAGGTTATAGAAGGGACGTACGCGGAACGCCATGGGGGCATGATAACGAAAATCGCGGTGAGTTGCTAACATTGCCGGCACGGGTTGCGTTGGAAGGAGAGGCCAGCCGGGGGGCTGGCCGCGGGACAGGGGTCCCGCCCCACGCCGGATTCGGCATGGAGCCACAGGCCAGTGGCCAGAATGAGACGAACTTAAGGAGAGGAATAATGGGCGAGAAAGCAATGATTGCGGCAGTGATGGTTTCGCTGTTCACGGCGGTGGCGTATGTCATCCGGAATGTGGTGACGGCGATCCAACGCACGAAGCGAGACCGGTACATGTCGGAGGTTTCGGCGAAACTGGTGGACAAACTGGGAACGGGTCCGGACGTGATGTCGTTTGTGGAGAGTGAGGCCTACAAGAGCCTGCTAGGGCAGGAAGTGACGGGGAAGGCGCCGTTCGCGACGCGAGTGCTGAATTCGCTGCAGGCGGGACTGGTGCTGCTGTTTGGAGGCATGGGGCTGATGGCGGCGGGGAACTTCGGCGGCGATGCGGAGTTTCAGACGTTTGTGAGGGCGTGCGGGGCGATTGTGATCGCCATCGGGCTGGGGATGGTGCTGTCGGCGGGTTGGAGCTACATCCTGCTGAAGAAATGGGGGCTGATGAACGGTAACACGCAGTGAGCCCACCGAAACTATCGCTGAGTGCGGAGGCGTTTCAGGACTTCTACGCGCAGACGGCGCGTCCGCTCCAGTCGTACCTGCTGCGGCTGACGCGGAACGCGGCGATCGCGGATGAAGTGCTGCAGGAGTCCTATTACAAATTCCTGCGTGCGGAGTTGCCGGAATTGGGAGAGCGGGAGCGGAAGAATTACCTGTTCCGGATTGCGACGAATCTGGTGCGCGATTTGTACCGGGGGAAGGCGGAGGGGTCGCTGCCGCTGCATGAAGCGGCGCGGGCGGCGGCGGGGGAGTCGATGGCGGAGCAGATGCCGGTGAAGGCGGACGTCGGGAAGGTGCTGGATACGCTGAAGCCGCGCGAGCGGGAGTTGGTGTGGCTGGCGTATGTGGAAGGATCGAGCCACCGGGAAATTGCCGAGATCATGGGACTGCGCGAGGTGAGCATTCGGCCGATGCTGTTCCGGGTGCGGCAGAAAGTGGCGGAACTGTTGAAGTCGCTGGGGTATTGCGAAAGGATGGTGGTGTAAATGGAGACGTGCGCAAGGGAACCGATGGTGGCGCAGGCGGCGCAGGGCGGGACGCTTCCCGAGGAGTTGGCGGCGCACGTGGCGGAGTGCCCGGTTTGCGCGGAGGCGCTGCTGGTGGCGTCGTTTCTGAAGGAGGATGCAGGGGAGATGGAAGTTCCGGCGGCGGGGCTGGTGTACTGGCGGGCGGAGTTGCGGGCGCGGCGAGAGCAGGCGGAACGGGCGTTGCGGCCGATGCGGGCGATGGAGATGGCGGCGATGGTGCTGTTGTGTTTGCTGGCGGTGGGGTTGGGAGTGGTGTCGGGGTCAATGGCGCTGCCGTTGATCGGGGGTGGATTTGCGGCGCTGATGGGTGTGGCGGGGTGGGTGGTGAAGACGTACTTGCTGGGGGATTCGCGACAACGGATGAGCCGCATGCGGTAGAATGCCCTCTTTGGCTATGAGCGAAGCGATCTACAACCCCAGTCAGGAATTTTCCTCCCGAGCGCATGTTCCCTCCATGGAGGCCTATCAGGCGCTTTATGACAAGGCCAAGGAGCATCCGGAGCAGTTCTGGGAAGAACTGGCGGAGAAGGAGCTGTTCTGGTTTGAGAAGTGGAACCACGTGTTTGAATGGAATCCGCCATTCTGCAAGTGGTTCGCGGGGGCGAAGACGAATGTCTCCTACAACTGCATTGACCGGCATTTGAACGGGCCGCGAAAGAACAAGGTTGCGATCTTGTGGGAAGGCGAGCCGGGCGATCAGCGGATGATCACCTATCAGGAGCTGCACCGGCTGGTGTCGCGGTTTGCGAGCGTGCTGCAGTCGCGCGGGTATAAGGCGGGGGACCGGGCGATCATCTATATGCCGATGATTCCGGAGTTGCCGGTGGCGATGCTGGCGTGCGCGCGGCTGGGCGTGACGCATAGCGTAGTGTTCGGCGGATTTTCGGCGGAAGCGCTGAAGGCGCGCATTCAGGATCTGGACGCGCATCTGGTGATCACGGCGGACGGCGGATGGCGTCGCGGGCGGGAAGTGAAGCTGAAAGCGGCCGCCGATGAAGCGATGGCGGAGTGTCCGAATGTGAAGGATTGCGTGGTGGTGCAGCGCACGGGATCGGAGATCACGATGCAGATCGGGCGCGACCACTGGTGGCATGAACTGGATGCGAACGCATCGGAAGTGTGCCCCGCGGTGCCGCTCGATTCGGAGCATCCGCTGTATGTGCTGTACACGTCGGGGACGACGGGCAAGCCGAAGGGGATTCTGCACACGACGGGCGGGTACCTGTTGCAGACGACGATGACGATGAAGTGGGTGTTCGATTTGAAGGAAGAGGACACGTACTGGTGTTCGGCGGATATCGGGTGGGTGACGGGGCATTCCTATATCGTGTACGGGCCGCTGTCGGCGGGGGCGACGACGGTGATGTATGAAGGGGCTCCGGATTTTCCGGATTTCGGGCGTTTTTGGCGAATTATTGAGAAATATAAAGTGAATATTTTCTATACTTCGCCGACGGCGATCCGGGCGTTGCTGCGGCAGGGCGAGCACTGGCCGAACCGGCACGATTTGTCGAGTTTGCGCCTGTTGGGGAGCGTGGGCGAGCCGATCAATCCGGCGGCGTGGGAATGGTATTACCGGGTGATCGGGAAAGAGCGGTGCCCGATTGTGGATACGTGGTGGCAGACGGAGACGGGCTCGATTCTGATTGCGCCGATGCCTGGGGCGACGCCGTTGAAGCCGGGGTCGGGGACGAAGCCGATGCCGGGGATCCTGCCGGAGATCATCGACTTGAACGGGGATCCGGTGGGCGACGGGCGGGAAGGATTTTTGATCATGCGGCGGCCGTGGCCGAGCATGCTGCGGACGATCTGGGGGGATCCGGAGCGGTATAAGGATCAGTACTGGGGGCGCGTGCCGGGAGTGTATTTCACGGGCGATGCGGCGCGTCGCGACGAAGACGGATATTACTGGATTCTGGGCCGCGTGGACGATGTTATGAATGTCAGCGGACACCGGCTGTCGACGATGGAGATCGAGTCGGCGCTGGTGCGGCATCCGGCGGTGGCGGAAGCAGCCGTGGTGGGCAAGCCGCATGAAGTGACGGGGCAGGCGGTGTGCTGCTTTGTGACGTTGAAGAAGGGCGATTTCGATCACGGGACGCTGGGCAAGGAATTGCGGCAGTGGGTGGCGCATGAGATCGGGGCGTTTGCGCGGCCGGAGGAGATCCGGTTCACGGAGGCGCTGCCGAAGACGCGAAGCGGGAAGATCATGCGGCGGCTGCTGCGGGAGATTGTGACGAGCCACAGCGTGTCGGGGGATGTGACGACGCTGGAGGACATGGGGGTGATTAACCGGCTGGCGACGCAGCACGACGAGGATTAGCTTGGGGCTCCGCGCTGGACCGTTCCGGCGCGGAAGCGGTGATAGGATTGTGGGAGTACCAAAACGCCATGAAGTCTACTCTCCTTTTGCTTGCTGTGTGCGTGATGCCGGTGGCAGCGCAAACCGATGACCGCGTGGCGGCGGAATGGGTGATTCGGGCCACGGGACGAGTGCGCGTGGTGGGGAGTCCGGCGGTGATTTCACGGCTGGATCAACTGCCGGCGGGACCGCTGCGGCTGGAGGCGGTGGATCTGGTGGGGAGCACCATTGAACCTTCGGAATTTCCCAAGCTGGCCGGGTGCACGGAATTGAAAGAACTGCTGCTGCCAGGGCCGAGCTTCAATCCGGGCGCGGGGAGCCGGTTGGATGCCAATGAGGAATTCAAGCATCTGGCGGGGTTGACGAAGCTCGAAAAGCTGCACTTCAGCCTGCATTTTCTGACCAATGTGAACGTGCAGGACAAGGGGCTGGAGTATCTGAAGACGATGGCGGGGTTGCGGGAGTTGCGGCTGACGCAATCGCGCGTGAAGGGTGCGAGCCTGGCGGCGTTTGCGAACCTGGAGAAGCTGGATGTGAGTTATTCGAGCTTCAATGACGAGGGGTTGGCGGCGATAGCGGGGTTGCGGCGGCTGAAGATTCTGTATGCGCGGGACACGCTGATCACGGACCGTGGCGTGGCGCATCTGGCGGGGTTGCCGGAGTTGGAAGAGCTGGATGTGTATGGGGCGAAGTTGACCGATGCATCGGTGCGTTCGCTGTCGGGGGCGGCGAAGCTACGGAGCCTGAACCTGCTGGGTTCACAGATCACGGATGAGGGAGTGGAAGTGCTGGCGAAATTGCCGGCTTTAGAGGAATTGATTCTGTACCGTTCGCAGATTTCCAATACCGGGCTGGCGCAGTTACAGGGATTAAAGAAATTGCGGCATTTGGATTTGCGCTATACGCGGGTTTCGCGAGGCGGGGTGGATGCGTTTCGCAAAGCCGTGCCGGAATGCCGGATTGATTTTCAGGACGCGACTCCGCAGTTGGGATCGGCGGAGTTGCGGACGAGCAAGCCGGCGGGGACGACGGAGCAGGCGATCGCGGCGTGGGTGCGGAAGATGGGCGGACGGGCGGAGTTTGCCGAGGGTGGATTGCGGGAAGTGGATCTATCACGGACCCCGGTGACGGACGGGCAACTGGCGGCGCTGGCGGCACTGCCGGGGTTGAAAAAACTGAGTCTGGAATCGACGGAGGCGGGGGATTTGGGGCTGGCATCGTTGCGCGGGTTACGGCTGCTGGAGCAGTTGAATTTGAGCCACACGCTGGTGTCGGACAAGGGGCTGGAGTCGCTGGCTGGGGCGAAGGAATTACGGCGGCTGATTTTGAACAATACGCAGGTGCTGGGGACGGGACTGCCGGTGCTGCCGCATCTGGAGGATCTGGATGTTTCCTCGACGGCGCTGGGGGATGCGGGGTTGGCGCGGGTGGCGGAGATGGGGTCGCTGGTGTCGTTGCGGGTGGGGTATACGAACGTGAGCGATGAGGGTTTGGCGGTGTTGGGGAAATTGACGAACCTGCGGTCGCTTGATTTGACCTCGATTGACTTGACGGATGCGGGGATGCCGCATTTGAAGGGGTTGACGGGGCTTGAGGAATTGAACATCAGCTACGGGCGGTTCACGGACAAGGGACTGGTGGCGCTGGAGGGGCTGACGAAGCTGCGGCGGCTGGAGATGGCGAAGACGCGGGCGAGCGATGCATCGGCGGAATTGCTGGCGAAACTGACGGCGCTGCGGCGGCTGAATCTGGATTATACGGCGTTTTCGGATAAAGGGATTGCGGTGTTTGCGGCGGGGTTTCGGGATTTGGAGGAATTGCGGCTGGACACGGCGAACCTGAGCGATGTTGGGGTGGAGGCGCTCAAGGGGTTGGGGAGATTGAAGTATTTGAATGTGTATCACACGACGGTGAGTGAGAAAGGGAATGAGGCGCTACGGCAGGCGTTGCCGGGTTGCCGGATTGTGTATGATGCGGAATCTTCGTTACCGAACCGGCGCAAGAGCTAGCGCGGCGGCCGTGCTGGCGGCCCTGCTGTTGCAGGGGGCTACGGCGATTGAGGCGCTGCTGGAGCAGACGAATGCGATGGTGACGCGGGACGCGCAGGGGCGCGTGGTGGGAGTGAGCTTTCGCTCGTCGTGGATTACGGACGCGGATTTGAAGGCGATTGCTTCGTTGCCGGTGCTGCGGGTGCTCGATTTGTCGCATACGCGGATTACCGATATCGGCTTCCCTGCCCTGAAGGATGTGCCTTCGGTGGAGGATATGAACCTCTATTACGCGGAGCAGATCGGGGATGGGGCGCTGGTGGTGATGAAGAACTGGCGGAGGCTGAAGCATTTGAATTTGCGGGGGACGAAGGTGACGGATCTGGGGGTGGCGCAACTGGCGGGGCATCCATCGCTCGAGTCGATCGATGTCGGATATTCGCTGTTTACGGATAACGGGTTTGAGGCGCTGACGCAAATCCCGAATTTGAAGCGGATTGCGGCGGGGGGAAATAAGCTGACGGACGTGGGTCTGAATTTGCTGCGGCTGCTGCCGGGATTGACGGCGCTCGATCTGGCGGGGGCGCAGCGGACGGATTCGGGATTGTGGGCAGCGGCGATCACGGACCGGGGGCTGGAAACGATCGGGCAATTGAAGAATTTGCGGGAATTGAATTTGCTGAATTCGAAGATAACGGATGCGGGAATGGGGCAATTGGCGGGATTGGGCGAATTGCGGGAGTTGAACCTGGGGCAGACGGCGATTACGGCGAAGGGTGTGGCATCGCTGGCGAAGTTGGGGAAGCTGGAATCGCTGGTGCTCTGGAAGTGCAAACGGATTGACGATGGGGCGATTGCGGCGCTTGGGTCGATGCAGTCGCTGCGATGGCTGGATGTGGAGGAGACGGCGATTACGATGGAGGGGAAAACGAAACTGGCGGCGGCGTTGCCGGGGTGCCGGCTGCGGTGAAGAATCCTTTTGCGGATTCCCGCATCCAATGAGACGTTATGACAACCACAGATTTCAAGACGGTGCGCGGGGTTTTCGAGCCGGGTTCGGAACACTGGGTGGGGGATGGATTTCCGGTGCGGAATCTGTTTCCATCGAACGGGCTGGTGGCGCAGATGGATCCGTTTCTGATGCTGGATTATGCGGGTCCGGTGGAATTTGCGGCGACGGATACGCCAAAGGGGGTTGGGGAGCATCCGCACCGCGGGTTTGAGACGGTGACCATTGCGTACCAGGGGGCGGTGGCGCATCGGGATTCGAGCGGGAGCACGGGAGTCATTTATCCGGGCGATGTGCAATGGATGACGGCGGCATCGGGCGTGGTGCACGAGGAGATGCACGAGCGGGAATTTGCGCGCAAGGGCGGCATGTTCGAGATGGTGCAGTTGTGGGTAAATCTGCCGGCGGCGCATAAGATGTCGAAGCCGGGGTATCAGGCGATAGAGAGCGCACGGATTCCGGTGGTGGCTTTTGGCGATGGGGCGCAGGCTCGGGTGATCGCCGGGGAGTTGGATGGCGTGCGCGGGGCGGCGCAAACATTTACGCCGGTGAATGTTTTTGACGTGCGGATGGCGGCGGGGGCATCGGGAGAGATGGCGTTGCCGGCGGGACACAATGCTTCGGTGGTGTTGCTGCGCGGGGCGATCGCCGTGAACGGCACGGAAGTGGATGAGGAAGCGCGGCTGGTGCTGTTGAGCACGGAAGGCTCGGGGGTGCGGCTGGAGGCGCGGAAGGAATCGCTGGTGCTGGTGCTGACGGGGGCACCGATTGACGAGCCGGTGGCGAGCTACGGGCCGTTTGTGATGAATACGCAGGCGGAGATCATGCAGGCGATCAACGACTATCGGGCGGGGCGGATGGGGCGGCTCTCCTGATCGAGCGCTTTGTGCAAAGAGCCGGCATGCGTGACGGCTAGGCGATGGCGGCTTCGGCGACGCGGTAGCGTTCGAGCTTGCGGGGGTCGATGCGGTAGCCGAGTCCGGGGGTTTGGGGCATGGCGATGAGGCCGCCGTGGACATCGAGGAACGGCTCGATGATGTCGTCGCGGAACCAGCGGGTGCTCGCTTCGACATCGGTGGGGTAATCGCAGCCGGCGAGGGATGCCATGGCCGCGCCCTGGGCCTGGCCGATGCCGAGTTCGGGCATGGTGCCGATCCAGATGGAGAGGCCGAGCTTGCGGCAGAGTTCGTACATGCGGAGCGCATTGCGGAATCCGCCGACGCGCTGAATCTTTATGTTGGCGATGCGGAAGGAGCCGAGGTTGACGCCTTCCTGCACGTCGTCCATGGACTCGAGGCTTTCGTCGAGGCAGATGGGGGTGGCGAGCTGGCTCTGCAGTTCGGCGGATTCGCGGAGCATTGTGCCGCCGAGGGGCTGCTCATACATGAGGAGGCCGAAGTCTTCGAGGCGCTGGAAGATGGGGAGGTGATCGATGGTGTAGGCGGCGTTGGCGTCGGTCATGAGGGGGATGTCGCCGAATTCGCCGCGGACGGCTTCGACGAGATCGATGTCGTGGCCGGGGGCGATTTTGATCTTGATGCGCTTGTAGCCATCCGGCTGGTAGCGGGCGATGGTGCGGAGCAGGTCGGCGGTATCGTCGTAGAGGCCGACGGCGAGTCCGGAGGGGACGTGATCGCGTTCGCCACCAAGGAGCTTGTGGAGCGGCAGATTGCGGCGTTGGGCCTCGAGATCCCAGAGTGCGGTTTCGATGCCGACTTTGGCGAAGTTGCCGCCGGGGAGTTCGCCGAGGTGGCCGCAGGCGTCGTCGAGCGTGGGGAACGTGCGTCCGGCGCAGGCTGGGGCGAGGGTGGTGGTGAGCTCTTTCCAGCAGGACTCTGGCGTGTCGGTGGAATAGAAGCTGCCGGCCATGGGCGAGGATTCACCGTATCCGGTGAGTCCGTCACTGTGGACGGCGACTACGATGCCGTCCTTTTCGGCGACTTCGCCATTACTGATGCGGAAGGGTTCGACGAGCGGGATGCGAACGTGGGTGAGATGGATTCGGTCGATGCGCACTTCTCTACTTTAGTAGGTTACTCTTATAAGTTCACGCAACATGTTGAGCGAAACCTTGAAAGAGATGGGTGTGGTGGGCGCGGGCGGCGCGGGATTCCCCACCCATGTGAAAGCCGATTCGAAAGTGGAGTACCTGCTGGCGAACGGGGCCGAGTGCGAGCCGCTGCTGCACAAAGATTTCGAAATCATGTGCCAGTACCCGGCGGAGATCTGCGACGGGATGGAGGCGATGCGGCAGGCGATTGGGGCGAAGCAGGGCAAGTTCGGATTGAAGGAGAAGAACAAAGCGGCGGTGCTGGCGATTGAGCCCGAGGCCGCGCGGCATGGCTTCGAGATGGTGCTGCTGGGGGATTTTTATCCGTCGGGCGATGAATATGAACTGGTGTATTCGGCGACAGGGCGGCTGATTCCGGCGGGCGGGATTCCGCTGCATGTGGGCTGCGTGGTGAACAACGTGGAGACGTTCTACAACGTGCATCAGGCGTTGCAGGGACGGGCGGTGACACACAAGTTTCTGACGGTGACGGGGTGTGTGGGCAAGCCGCAATCGCTGTGGGTTCCGGTGGGCATCACGTTTCGCGAGCTGATTGCGCATTGCGGCGGGGCGACGGTGGCCGATTACGGGATCTTCGTGAGCGGGCTGATGATGGGCACGCTGACGTTCGATGCCGAGGACGTGGTGACGAAGACGACGGGAGGGCTGATTCTGTTGCCGCGCGACCATTATCTGATCACGCGGAAGGACCGGCCGCTGGAGGCGATGAACCGGATCGGGAAATCGGCGTGCGACCAGTGCAGTTATTGTACGGAATTCTGCCCTCGATTTTTGTTGGGATATGACGTGCAGCCGCATAAAGTGATGCGGAGTTTGGGATTCACGCTGACGGGGTCGAGCAATTGGAATCAATCGGGCGAGTTGTGCTGCGCGTGCGGGATCTGCACGTTGTATGCGTGTCCGGAGGAGTTGTATCCGAAGGAGGCGTGCGACCAGGCGAAGGTGAGTTTGCGGGCGGAAGGGATCAAGTTTGTGCAGCAGAAGCCGGTGCAGGTGCATCCGATGAAGGAATACCGGCGGATTCCGCTATCGATGCTGCGGCAGCGGCTGAAGGTGGATGAGTATGAGCAGGAGACTCCGTTTGTGGACGCGGTGCCGGAGCCCGCGCATGTGCGGGTGAAGCTGAAGCAGCATACGGGCGTGGCGGCGACTCCGGTGGTGGGCAAGGGCGAGCGGGTGGCGGCGGGACAGGCGATTGCGCGGATGGGCGAGAAGCAACTGGGGGCGACGATTCACGCGAGCATACCGGGCACGGTGCAGGAAATCACGAAGGACGCAATTGACATATGGCGGTAAGGAATTCACTGGGATTAGTGGAATTGAGCAGCATCGGCGCCGGGTTTCTGGTGACGGATACGATGCTGAAGGCGGCGGACGTGGAACTGCTGCTGGCGCGAACGATTTGTTCGGGGAAATACATGGTGCTGGTGCGCGGGGACGTGGCCGCGGTGTCGTCGGCGGTGAGCGCGGGCAAGACGTGCGGAGATTTTTCGGTGATCGACACGTTTTTGATTCCGAACGTGCATGAGGACGTATTTCCGGCGATCAGTGGGTTGACGAAGGTGCAGCAGTTGGAGGCGCTGGGGATTATCGAGTCGTTTTCGGTGGCATCGCTGATTGAAGGGGCGGACGCGATGGCGAAGACGGCGAATATCCGGCTGATTGAAGTGCGGCTGGCGATGGCGCTGGGGGGGAAGGCGTTTGCGACCTGCACCGGGTCAGTGGCGGCGGTGACGAGCGCGGTGGAGGCGGGGGCTCGGGCGATTGGGAAGAAGGGGATGCTGGTAAATAAGATTGTGATTCCGCAACCTCGGCAGGAATTATTGAGCGAAATGCTGTAGGGGTTGGGGCGCCGGGCGCGCTCCGCCTGCGGGCATTTTTCGTGGAATGACGGCAGGCGGGCGCGGGTGTCCCTTTGTGCGGGCCTCCCGCTTTCGGTGGAGATATTCGGTTGTCAAAGAGCGGCGGACGGGGGGCTTTCTTAGCCTTTATATAGGTTGGGGATGGAGGATTGGGGTACAGGTTTGGAGATTTGGGTGGGGTTGAAGGGCGGATTTTGCGGGTTTGGGGCTGGGGGCTTGGGTTCGTTTTGTTTCATTCTTTCGTAGAGGTTGTGGGCGCCGGGGGGCGGGGTGTCGACGATGGCCTGGAGGATGCCGGCCATGGCCTGGTCGGTGCGCTGGGCGATGAGTTTGCGGTCGAGGGCCTGCTGGCGGCGGGATTGGATGAGGGCCTGGTGTGATTTTTCGTACTGGCGCTGGAAGTGTTTTTCGTAGCGCAGGGCGAGGGCGAGGGCATTGCCGGAATCGGCCATGGTTTGGAAGGCGTGGGCCCAGGCTTGGGGGGCGGTGAATCCGTCGGGGGCCTGGCGGACGTGGTTGAGCTGCATGAGATTGACGGACTCGCGGAGGATGGCGAGGCGCCATTCGGCGTCGACCATTTCACGAACGCAGCGATTTTCGAAGACGGTTTCGGGGCGGTATTCGAGGAGGTAGCCGTTGAGGAGCTCGTAGTAATTCTCTTCGTCCTTGGAGTTACGGAGGAGGATGGGGCCGAAGATACCTAATTTGCGGGCATTTTGGGCAGAACGGGCTTTCCCTTCGTCGGTGACAGGACCCTGGGATTTCGCGCCATTTTCCCGAGCGGCAGCGGAGTGGGCAGGAGAGATAGACATAAAATACTCCTGGGGTATTTTTACCATAAACAACCTGAGTTTACAACTATTATTTTAGAGATCAGAAT
>CALFYN010000036.1 GCA_937952345.1 uncultured Acidobacteriota bacterium | reverse complement strand
GCCGCGCCACCGCGCAATGGCCGGCACCCGATGTCCGCCTTCATAAACATCCGTCTTCTGCCCGCGTAACGGCCCGTTGCTCGAAATGTTGTGATACCCACCCTGATAGGTGAGATACCCTCCGTTGTCGGAGGTGAAAAAAACCAGCGTATTTTCCGCCAATCCGTGCTGATCCAGAGCGGCGACGATGCGCCCAACGCTTTCATCCACCGCCTCCACCATTTCCTTCACCTTCGCACTCACGTCCTTGCTTTCCAATTGGCCGAGTTTGGACAGGTCATTGTAGTCCTTCCCCTCCACCCGATACCCCGACTTGTCCCGCGGCCCCTGCCACGGAAAGTGAATCGCCAGATGAGGCAGGTACAAGAAGAACGGCCGGCTCTTGTTCTGCTCAATGAACCGGATGCTGTGCCTGGTGAGCAAATCGGCTGTATAGCCTTCTTCCATCTCGATGCGCTCGTTGTGCCACCAATCCTTGCGGCCGGAACGGTCAATGTGCGAATGGTGATCGCCGTCACCGCTGCCCAGGCCGCGGAAATCGTCGAAGCCGTAACGCGTAGGCAGAAACGGCGGGCGATACCCCAAGTGCCACTTGCCGTAAATGGCCGTGGCGTAGCCGCGCTCCTTCAGCACCTGCGCGATGGTGGTGGCCGACGCGGGCAACCCACTGTCATAGGAATCTTCGCCCAGTGCCGATTCAAACTTCCGGCCGAAGCGGTGTTGATAACGGCCCGTCAAGATGGCGGCGCGCGTGGGTGAGCACATCGGGCCGTTGGCATGAAAATCGGTGAAGCGCACACCTTCGCGCGCCAGCCGGTCGAGGTGTGGCGTGCGATGTGCCTTGTTGCCGTAGGCGCCAAGATCCCCATAGCCAAGATCATCGGCGAGGATCAAGATGATATTCGGACGATTCGCCGTTTGCGCGGCCAGGCCAAAGCCCGGCGCCGCCGCCGCGGCACGCAGGAATGCTCTTCGGGAGATGGACATGTCGGTCTCGGTGCGATTGTATCAAGTGCGATCTTTTTCGGATCGCACGGTATGATTGAACATTGCCCCCTATCCCGCCAAGGAGATCTGTTTGAGTGAGGAGACCAGACAGCCCGTCACCCGGTTGCTGCACGACTGGCGCTCGGGCGACGCCGCCGCACTCGACCGGCTCATGCCGCTGGTGTACAGCGAACTGCGCAGTCTCGCCGCCCGCTGCCTTTCCTCCGAACAGCCGGGACAAACGCTGCAAGCCACCTCGCTCGTGAATGAGGCCTACCTGCGGCTGGTGGGCAGCGAAGTGGAATGGCGTGACCGCGCGCACTTCTATGCGCTGGCGGCGCGGCTCATGCGGCGCATCCTCGTCGATCATGCGCGCATGCGCCATCGCGACAAACGCGGCGGAGGCGCTTATGTCGAATCGCTCGATCCTGCCATGGATGTCGCCGGCGAACCAGGCGCATTCGCGGACCTGTTGGTGGTCGATCAGGCCATGCAGCGCCTCGCCGAGTTCGATCCCCGTAAGAGCCGCATCATCGAAATGCACTTCTTCGCCGGAATGACCCACGCCGAGATCGCCGAAGCGGAACAGATCTCCGCCCCCACCGTCTACCGCGATCTGAAACTGGCTGAAGCGTGGCTCCGCCGCGAACTACTCGCGCAGCCCGGCAGCAAAACAAAATTGTTCGAATCGTGATGAGTTTTTTCCCGCAGCGGCGCTACCTCCCATGAAGGCGGCACACAGATGCCCCTCATGAGACGGAGGAGAAAAACGATGACGACAATAAAATTCCCGAGGACAGCCCCGATTATGGCGGTGGCTGCCATCTGTTGGATCGCGCTTGCGCCCGCCGCAAGCGCCGCCAACGCTGAGGAGGCCGAGGCGAGGCGAAGATCCTGATTCCCGAGGGGCGGCGTCCCCACCTGGAGCGCAAACCCGCCGCCGTATTCGATGGACAAGTGCAGCTTTCGGTAACCGAAGAGTCTCGCGGCCTGCAGAACCGCGGCCCTCGCGGCCTGTTCCCTTCCCTGGAGCCTGCCACGCAAGACGAGCAAAGCGACGTGGTGAATATCGGCGCCGGCGCCGCGGAACTGGTGAATGTAGAGGTGGTCAGCGCGCTCGACAAAACGGGCGAACGCTTCGCCAATACGGCCCTCGGCATCCAACACGCAGAACTCGCGCAGCCGAAAGCCGGCGAAGTACTGCAGCGCGTGGAGCGATTCGAATGGAGCGAGGGCGACAAAGCGGAGATGTACTGGCTTTGGGTGGGCAGTTGCCGCGACTGCACCGATCTGTTCGATCAAAGCACCGGCCTCGAACGCTCCCGGTTGGTGAACATCCCCACCGATGGACGCAGCATTTACGTCACGCTGTTCACGCAGGTTGGCGGCCAATGGTACTGGCAGGATTATTCCTTCCGCGCCTCCAGCGGCTCGCAACCGGCGACCATGGCATCACCCTCGTCTGGGGCCACTCTGTCCGCTTCGCAGACGTTCTCATGGAACTCAGGTAGCGGCGTAACCGAATACTGGCTCTCCGCCGGCACCTGCAAGCAGTGCGGCGACATCTACGACCGCAGCACCGGGCAAACGCGTTCCGCCACGGTGGTCTTCCCCACCAACGGGCGCGTGATCTACGTAACCCTCTGGTCTCTGATCGGCGGGCAGTGGATCGACCGCGAATACGAATACCGCGCACCAAGCCCGGCGCCGCCCGCCACCGCCACCATCCGCGTCACCAACTACCTGCACTACCCGATTGAGATCTTCGTCAACAACACCAGAGTAGGAACGGCGGCCGGAGCCAGCCTGGCCAACTCACCGGTTCCCGGCGTGTTCACCCGGACATACGACCCGCCGCCGGCCTCCATCCAGGTGACGTTCGTCATGGTGCAACCCTCCATCGACGGCAAGAAGGTGGGCATTCCGGTGAACGGTAGCTTCCCACGCGTCAGCCAGCCGCGCGGCACATACAACTGGACGGCCACCAACGTCTTCTCGGCCTCCACCATCTTCATGCCGCTCATCAGCAACCGCCTCGGGGAAGACCGCTACCTGGAAGTCAACGCGGGCCGTTCGACGCATTCCGACTGCGCATGCAAAGTGGCCGACAACGTGACGAACTTCCGCGCCGGCTACTACTACCTCACCAGCAACAGCAACGTCAGGCTGTGGGAGCGTGGCTTATTCGGGATTGGTGTCGGATACTGGTTGGCAGGCGAGGATGCCGACGGCAAAGTGTCTTCCGGAGGACGGCTCACTACACGAGTCGATGCGAGAACCGGATACTTTCGCTGGGTGCCGCGCAAATAGGGGGAACGGCCTTGCAGGCAGAACGCTGGCAACGTATCGAAGAGTTGTTCCACGAGATTTCAGAGGCTCCGCGGGAAGACCGCGGAGCTCTTCTCGCGGAACGCTGCGGCACGGACGGCGATTTGCGGCAACACGTCGAATCGCTGCTAGCCGCCGGCGAGAGCACCCAGAGTCCCATCCGCTCCGCTGTAACCGAAGTAGTGCGCGACCTCAACGATACGGGACGTTGGGCCACAGGCCGCCGGGTCGGTCCCTACGAGTTGAAGGCGCGCCTGGGCAGCGGCGGGATGGGCACCGTGTACCGCGCACTGCGCTGCGATGACGCGTTCCAGAAGGAAGTCGCCATCAAGGTGGCGCGATACGGCCTCGACAACCCGGAGTTCGCACCTCGTTTCCGCGCCGAACGACAGATTCTCGCCCGGCTCGAACATCCCAACATCGCCCGGCTGCTCGACGGCGGCACCACCCCAAGCGGAGTTCCCTACGTCGTCATCGAACTGGTGGAAGGCCAGCCTCTGCTCGCCCACTGCCGCACTCTCGAGATTCGCGGCCGGCTGCGGCTTTTCCGGAAAATCTGCGATGCCGTCGATTATGCCCACCAAAATCTGATCGTACATCGCGATTTAAAACCCGCCAATATCCTGATCACCGCCGAAGGTGAGCCGAAACTGCTCGATTTCGGCATCGCCAAACTGCTCGAAGCCGATGGGAGTTCGATCGAACAGACCAGCACGCAGCGCCTCATGCTGACCCCGGAGTACGCCAGTCCGGAACAATTTCGGGGCGAAATGATTCGGACCGTATCGGATGTCTATTCGCTCGGCGTGCTGCTGTACGAAGTGCTCGCGGGCCGGCATCCGTTCCGGGAGACGGGCGATACGGCGCACGACCTTTCCAGAAAAACGTGCGAGTTGGATCCGACGCCGCCGAGCCAATCCGCAGGCCTCGGACGGCCGGAAGCCAGGCAACTGAGCGGTGATCTGGATCAGATCGTGCTCAAGGCCATGCGCAAGGAGCCGGACCGGCGCTATGCCTCGGCTGCGGATTTCTCGCGGGATATCCAGAACTACCTCGAAGGCTATCCGGTGCTGGCGCGCAAGGATTCCTTCTCCTACCGCGCGGGGAAGTTTCTCAAAAGGAACTGGCTGGCCGCGGGCCTGGCTGCAACGCTCGCCATCAGCATCACGGGCTTCGGCATCGCCATGGCGATTCTGGCGAAGCAACTGGCCAGTGAGCGCGACGTGGCCCGCCGCCAGCAGCGCCTGGCCGAGCGGCAAACCTCTTTCCTGGTGGACCTGTTTCGCGAAGCGGATCCGGAAGAGTCGCGCGGCGCATCGCTCACCGCGCGCGAACTCCTCAACCGGGGCGCAGAGCGCGTGGACCGCGAACTGCGCGGAGATCCGCACGCCCAGGCGACACTGTCCGAGGCCATCGGCACCGTGTACAACAGCCTCGGCGAATACGAACGTTCGGCGCAACTGCTCGAAAAGGCGCTCGCCCTGCGCCGCAAGGAGTTCGGAGAACACAGCCTGGAAACGGCCACGGCGCTGATGCGGTTGGGGCAACTCGAGTATTCGCGGGGAAACTACAGCCGTGCCTTATCCCTGCAACAGAAGGTGCTCGCCACCAGGCGTGATCTGCTCGGCAACGGCCACGTAGATGTTGCCGGATCATTGATGGAAGTAGCTGTGGCCAGCGAGGCATTGGGAGATGAGAAGCAAGCGGAACAGCACTACCGCGACGCCTTGGCCATACACACGCGGCTGCTGGGAGAAACCAACTCCGATGTCGCCGCAAACATGGTGGGCCTCGCCGCCGTGTTGCGTCACAAAGGCGATTTCGACGGCGCCGAACCGCTGTATCAAAAGGCGCTCGAAATACGGCGCAAGGTGTTTGGATCGCCCCATCCGGAAGTGGCGCACAGCTTGAATCACCTGGCACGGCTGTACGTACAGAAGGGCGACCCGGACCGTGCCGAACCGCTCGCCCGCGAAGGCCTCGAAATGCGCCGCAAGCTCTTCGGCGAGAATCACATCGAAACCATCGTCAGCCAGAGCAACCTGGCCGGCATCCTCATCGACCGCGGAGCACTGGCGGAGGGCGAACGGCTCTATCGCCTCAGCCTTTCGAGCGTCAAGCGTCTCTTAGGACCGGAGCATCCCTACGTAGCCGCTGCACTCTACAGCGTGGCGCGTGCCGCAACGGCCAGAAAGGCCTATGCCGAAGCAATCCCCATGTATCGGGAGAGCCTCGCGTTACACCACAAGCTATTGCCGGCCGGCCATCCCGATTCGGCGAGAGTGATGGTGGCGCTGGCCGGCGCACTGCTGGAGACGAATGCACGGAAGGAGGCGGCAAACCTTCTCGTCACCGCCCTGGCCATTCAGGAGAAGACCTTCGGCGGGGATGCTCCCCAGGTCAAGGAAACCCGCAGCCTGCTGGAGCGCGCACGGTAGCAATCACAGAGGTTGCCCGGGGTATTCCGTCTTCTTGAGGAATGCTGCCAGTTGCTGGCGCAGATCCTGCTTTCTGCCGCGAGCGCTACGTTCGGCGGCGAGATTGCGCGTTTCGCCGGGATCTTTTTTGAGATCGTAGAGGAATTCCTCACCATCCGGATACACGATGTATTTCGCATCCGCCCCACGAATCATGAAGCTGCCCTTGACACCTTGTGCCAGGGTGCGAGTCGACCGGCTGTTGCGTGCAACGCGCTCGCTGACGCCGTAGACGTATTCCGTTGCCGATGCCCTGCCCAAAAGCACCGGCGCCAGGCTCCTCCCCTGCATGCCCGCATGTGGGCGCAGACCGCACAGTTCGAGAATTGTGGGAGCAAGATCCGCAAGATTGGCGGCAGCTTCGCTGCGGCCGGGAGTGATGTGTCCGGGCCAACTCACAATCAGCGGAATCCGTGCGACTTCATCGTAAAACGCGCCGGTGCTCTTCCAGGCCATGCCGTGCCCCCCCGCCATATCACCATGATCCGCGGTGAAGATGACGATCGTGTCGTTCGATCGTCCGAGGCGTTCAATCTCATCGAGCACACGGCCAACCTGCTGATCCACAATACGCACAGTGGCATAGTAAATCCGCAGAAATTCCCGCATGCGGATATCGGTGGAACGAGCCATCATCAGATACGACGTGTCTTTCTCAAAGCGCTTTTCCCGGTATGCGAAATTCGCCGGAAATTCGATCTTGCCCGGGTCCGTCTGTTCATA
>CALFYN010000035.1 GCA_937952345.1 uncultured Acidobacteriota bacterium | reverse complement strand
GCATACAACTGCGCATCGAGCGCCGGATCGTCCATTTTGCTGCGGTCGGTCCGCATCTCCAGGTTGATCTCCCGCACCCGCCCCGCAATCGTGTTGATGCGGTCCACCGTGGCGCTGATCTGCCGGTCGGCCGTGGTCGCCGCCGCGGAGATGTTTTTCGCCGTCTCATTGAAGGACCGCGCCAAACTCGCCGCCCGGTCGAGCACCACCTGGCGCGCCACCGGATCGTTCGGATTCACCGCCCAACTGGAAACCCCGTTGAAAAAGCGGTTCAGCGCCCCCGGAATGCCCGCGTTTTGCGAGATGGTGAACGTGGCTTCCACCTCTTCGAGAATCGGGCGCTGCTCGGCAAACCGGCCGTAGTTGTTGCTCTGCCGCCAGACGTTGCGCTCGCTGAAGGCGTTGCGGTAATTGATCAACTCGCCGGTCTCGACGCCGCCCGCCAGGCCCAGCCGGACATCGAAATGGCGCGGCCGCAGGCTCAACTGCCGCCGCGCATAGCCCGGCGTATTCGCATTGCTGACGTTGTTCTGAATCGTCATCAGCACGCGGTCGTTGGCGCGCATCGCGCCGGTCGTCGTAATCAGTGCCGAAAACAGCCCGCCCATAAGTCCTTTATCCTTCCACGGCGATGCGCACCGGTTCGGAAGTGGCCGCCGCCACCCCTTCCCGCGTATAACCCGCTTCGCGCCCGGCCGCCGATGCGATGGCCTGCCCCCATTGCCCCAGCCACCCTTCAGCTTGCCCCTGGCTGGCCCCGGCCAGGCGCAGTTCCCGGCGCACGCCGGAAAGCGCCTCGCGCAGCCCCGCGCGTTCTTCCTCCGGCATCGCAGCCATCGCCGCCACGGCCCGCCGCAGATGCCCCACGGCCTCGTCCAGCCGCGCCGTGCTGTCGGCATGATCCCGCAGAAAGCGGTCCTTGCGCGCCGCCCGCAACGCTCGTTCGGCCTCCGCCAGCCACTCTCCGGCCACTACCAGAAGCCTCCCAAGGCTTCGTCAATCAGGCGCTTGCTGACCACCTCCGCATCGCCCTGATAGCTGCCCGACTGATAGGCTTCGCGCAGTTCCTGCACCTTGGTCAGCCGTTCCGGGGTTTCCTCGCTTTCCACCCGCAACGCATTGCTTAATAAAGAAAGCTGGATGCGGTCCCCATCCGGCGTTTTCTGTTCGGTACGGCTCGGGCCGCTCTGCGTGACGCCCTCGGCGCCCCGCGACCGGTCCGCACCGCCCACTCCCAAACCTGTCAACCCATTCAACTGGCTGTCGTGGATCTTCACTGTTGTCCACCTCCTCGCTGATGCCGTTGCGGCCAATCGCTATGGCCTTCACTAACCCTCGCTATCCCTCGCGAGTCAGTCCGGGATATTCGCCCGCGGGGCGTTTTCTCCCTCTAACGCCTTATCGTCCCGCGCACTGCCCCCTTTAACTTTTTTTTCGCCCCCACCCGCCACGCCCCACTTCCCACCCCCTTTCGTGCTACACTCATTTCGAGCGGACGCTTGTCCTCGCGCCCTATGATCATCCTGTTGACTATCATCCACGTAATCGTCTGTTTCTTCTTAGTCATTGTCGTGCTCCTGCAGAGCGGCAAAGCCGCCGACCTCGCCGGCGCCTTCGGCGGCATGGGTTCCCAGACGGCTTTCGGTCCCCGGGGCGCGGCCACGGTTCTTTCCAAGGCCACCACCATTGCCGCCGGACTCTTTATGCTCACTTCGCTGACGCTTTCGGTCTACTCCACGCGAAGCGGCAGAACGGGGTCCACGGTTCTCGAGCGCGCCGCTCCCGTAACCAAGAGCGGAACCACGCCAGCGGCGCCTGCCGGCTCTACTCCGATTCAGATCCAGACCGAAGGTGGCGCGTCGACCACCGTAAACATCCCGGCGCCGGTTCAGACTGCTCCGCCCGCGCAACAACCGCCGGCGGCTCCTGCCAAAAAGTAAGTTTTTTGTTCGGTTTCCTCAACGCCGAGGTGGCGGAATTGGCAGACGCACTAGCTTGAGGTGCTAGCGCTCGAAAGGGCGTGGGGGTTCAAGTCCCCCTCTCCGCACCATGTTTTAACTAGCATAGAGGCCGGTATTGATTGATCGATACCGGCCCTTTTGCTTTCTCGGGCGTGCTGGTGCATACCTAGAGCGTGATCAGCTCGGGCATTTCGTCCCACGTGCGGCCTTCTAGTTCCCGACCAGCTTTCTTCTTCTGAACGCCTCCCCATTGTTTGAAAAAGAAGGCAACCCCAGCCTTGAGACATTGGTTACGAATGTCGGTCACCCATTCCGCGGTCATGGGACGCGCGCCAGGCCCCGACTCCCCGCCGACAATCACCCAATCAATACCACTCAGATTGATTTTCCCGAGCGGGCCCAAGAGAGGCTCAAGCGAGAGAAATTTCACATGAGCCTTGCAACACCGGAGGTGGTCAATACGCCAAAGGTAATCGTCGTTCTCCACGCTGACGCCCATCCAAATATGCGGAGCCCACGGAAGGCGGTTACTCAACTCTTCCAGACGTTGCGCGCGCTTAGTAAGGATCTGGTACTGGTGCCAGTTGGCATTGTTCATCACCTCAAAAACTCGCTGGATGTATTCGAGCGACACCCGATCATGGAAAAGGTCGCTCATCGAATTGACGAAAATGCGTTGAGGCTTCTTCCAGTGGAGTGGATCGTCCAACTTTTCTGGCACAACCCGAAGATCGAACCCTTGCTCAAACGGGTGGCCCCTAACTCCGCGAAACCGCTCCGCGAATCGCTCGGCGTAGCAGTGCTTGCAGCCGGGGCTAATCTTTGTGCAGCCGCGAACCGGATTCCACGTTGCGTCGGTCCATTCGATTGTGGAGTTCGTTGACATCAGAGCCCTTGCTTCGTTCTGTACTGGTTGAAGATGTCGTTGACGATACCCATGCCGGAATCCTTTTGGGAGGCGAAAAACAAGTAGTAGATCACGGCGTTGGTCTTCGTTTTCATTGGCATGGGCTTGGGCACACATTTGAACCCCGCTTTGTTGATCAACCGCTGTCGGAACGCCTCCGCAAATCGTTCATTGGACACTTTGACCGGGCGGTCTTCATCAAACAGCGTGGGCACCTGATCATAGCCAGCGTCCAGCCACGAATCATCGCCCCACAGCCGCGTCATTTGGTCAACTTTGCTCCTTACAGATTTCGACGGATTCCGGCGAAGGGCGTTGCGGTTGATGTCCATGATCATGAAGTTGACGAAGATTTCAATAGACCGGGCTCTCCCTGCGGCTTCTATCACCTGCCAAGTCAAATTGATGTTGTAGGGGTCGAGGAGGCAAAGCGCCCGCCGGTATTGGCTGTAATCGGCGCGTGGAAACACCTTGGTCAACAAAACGTCGTTGCAATCGTCGCTATATACGAAGACATCCGTGCGGTCGCCGGCTTCTTTGCGCAACTCGGCTGCGTTGCCGGTGTCGGAGTCGATGAAGTGGTATTCGTGAAACGGCGGATTGGTATTGAGCGCGATCAGCGGACTTCCCTCGACAAGCTCGTTCCGGGTTTTCGAGATGTGGTGGCCGGACCCGGCATAGCCGTCGATGTAGAGCCAGCGCATCCGGGAGAACTTTTCGCGGCGCTGCGCATCCATGATTGTGGTGTAGGCGGCAGCGTACTTCTTGATGATCGCCAGCTTCACTTCGGACCAGATGCCGATCTCGGCGTGCTCGGATCTGTAACACAAACTGTGTAAGCGGCGAAGCCGCGAGCGTCTGAGGCTAA
>CALFYN010000034.1 GCA_937952345.1 uncultured Acidobacteriota bacterium | reverse complement strand
GTTGCTGCCGTGCACGACCTGGGCGGCGGCAAGGTGGAGATCGAGGCCGGGAGCTTCGGTGGGGTAGTATGCGACGACGGCACCCTGATAAGCATCCGAGGCGGGCTTCTCAGCGCGTGGAGCAAGGGGATTCACCGGCGGTCGGCGCATGATCTTGTGGTCGGTCATGACGGCGTGGACTACGTCTTCCGTGCGCCGCTGCGGCATGTGGCAAGAGGTGCAATCCGGGGATGGGGCGTGGGCCTTGGCGTGGCAATTGCGGCAGATCGCGGCGTAGTGTTTGGCGGCTTCAGCGGCGGGGACCGTGCGATGCGGGTTGTGGCAGGTGGTACAGACGAGCTTACCTTCCGACTTGAGGAAACATGCGGATTGGCGCAGACGGTAGACGGAGCTGACAATTTCGAACTTGTCGTCGTGGCCGGTCCTAGGGGCATGATCAAAGTGGAAGACGTAATCGGCGAGAGGCTCAGTGGGCGAGTAGGAATAGATGGCGCGGCCGCTACGCTGGGTGGCGTTAGGGAGCGGAAAGCTGGTGGTTTCCAGGTGGCACTGCATACAGACTTCGAGTTGACGGGAGGCGGGGAGCCGGCTGGGGTTGAGAATGGCTTCGCGGATTTTCGCGGCGTCGGCTTTCGCGGTGGCGCGTTCGACGTGTTCGCGCCCCGGTCCGTGACAGCGCTGGCAGTCGATGCCTTCCGGGAGCGCGGCTGGGAAGAAGGGCTCTTTGCCAGGTAGGTCTGCGCCCTTTTCGACGTTGGGATAGCCGTTGTGGCAGAACATGCACTCGTGGGTGATGCGGCGGCGGAAGTCCTGCTGGAAGGGGTTGTCAAAGCCGGGGCTCATGGCGAGGGTTCCACCGTTCTCAGCGTACCAGGAGACGGGGAGTTCGATGAGGCGATTTTCGGCGGTGTGGTGGATGTAGCTGCGGGATTTGTGGCCGGAGCCCATGATGTAGTGGATTTCGCGTTCGAGGATGTTTTCCTCTTCGCCGGTGGGGCTGAGTTGATGGCGGCGGAGGAAGAATTGATTGCCGCGGCGGAGGAAGCGGTAGTGGCGGTCAGAGGCTTTGTGGGCTAATGTGGCGTCGAGCTTTTCGACGGTCATGGTTTCGGGGGTGGCGCGGTAGAAGGATCGGCCCATGCCGGTCTGGCGGTAGGTTTGGGCGACTTGAGGGTGGCAGGAGGCGCAGACGTTGGGGTTTACGTAATTGGTTGTAGGCGCGGGTTTGGGTTCCGGCTTGCGGGAGCAGGCAGCGGTGAGAAGGATAAGAAGGCAAAGCGCGCGGGCGGGCATTGCCTTCCGTTGTATCGGAATTGAGGGGGTGGAGACAAGCTGAGTTCAGCCACGGCGAATACGGCTGAGGCGAGTTGCATTGGGGTACGTCCTCCGGACCGATACAAGCAGGCAGATGATGAGTGGAACTGCCATGGAGATCGTTGCCGGCTCCGGCACTACCCCGTCGACGCTGTATGACGTGCCCGAAGCGGACGAAAACGTTGCGCCGGGCGCTTGGTTCCCGTTTAAATCAGTAGGAATAAGCCCAGACAGGACAAAGGTGTTGAAGAAGTCAGAGGTGGCGGATCCCGCACCAGAGACCTGTGGGCCACATCCGAAGAGACTCCCGCCACCGGCGCATGCCAACAAGCTGAAGTTCAGGCCAAACGGTTGCCCAAAAACGAACTGAATCGGTGCCCCGACGGAGAATACACCCGATGTGGAGGACGAATAGTTCTGAAATCTACTTTGCGCGTTGGAGGTGTCAGTTCCGGCAAAGAGCTGAACGAGGGCTCTGCCCGACCCGGAGCCACTGCTCGAAGTCGTGCCGTCGAGCGTGTAGGAGACATACAGAAGCCCGGGGTTTCCATTCCATGGAGCAAAATCGATGGTGATGACGTCCGTGAATACGGCTTGGCCAAAAGCAAAAGCGTTTGTCGATGGACCGGCTATATTGAATGATGCGAGGGCGCGGGCGCTGAGAACCCCGAAAGATGCATTTCCACTCGCAGTAGCCGAAAGTGAATTCCCAGCATCGCCAAACGTGTTGTTGATCTGGGCCAAGCCAACGCCTACGACTGTGGTTTGACCTCCCATCGAACAGTTCCCGATTTGCGGGCCAATCTGAGTTCCCAAGCAGGCCGCCGCAACTCCATTTCGTGCGGGGGTGAATGGCAGAGCCGAGGCCGTGCTGGCACTCGATAGGAGTGTGCAGACCGCCGCCGGCAAAGCAACTGTCAATAGCGAGAGAGCGCTTTTATTGGGCATCGTCTAATCTATTTCTTCCTTTCATCTGGTGTCAGGGCCGGAGCACTGCAGGCTCCTGCTTCATCTCTAGTGGCGCAAGAAAGGCGACAATGGGCTCAAAGCGAATTTCGTTCTGAGTCTCGGCGATACGCGTACGGCATTTCGCCTTCCGGAGCGCAATGCTCCGATCCGT
>CALFYN010000033.1 GCA_937952345.1 uncultured Acidobacteriota bacterium | reverse complement strand
CGGCCCTGATGCAGGCCGCCCGCCACGCCACGCTCGGCCAGATGAGCCACGCGCTATATCAGGTGGGCGGGCAGTACCGGCGCAGCATGTAGGGCGCCAACTTTGGGTCCGGGGCGTGGTCAGTCCGGGGCATCTCCGACGGATTCAGTTCCGTGCGCAGGTGGGCGCGGTTTGCCCATGGGGTCGGTGCGGGACAGGCGCAGGTGCGTGCGCCCGGCGGCGGGATCGTAGGTGTACTGGGTCCTGGCGCCGGCCTCGTCGGTGATGGCGAGCGGATTGCCGTGCGGGTCGAACAGGAACACGCGCGTGCGGCCGAGCGCGTTGGTCTGGCGCGCCTCGCGGCGGAACGCGCTCCAGGCAAACGCGGTGGCGTGGTCGGCCTTCTCCACCCCGTCGGGGCCGAACGGGGCGTGGCGGCGCACCTGGCCGTTGGCGTAGTAGGCGAAGGCCATGCCGTTGCCGCGGGGGAGCGTATAGCGCTTCAGCGCGTGGGCCAGCGTCGAACCGTCGGTGGCCGTGTAGTACTGGCGGAAAATATTCGACGAAATCGGGCTGGACATGAACCCGGGATGACGGGACTGCGAAGGGACGAAGCGGATTCGATGATGCGGCGGTAACAAGGGAATTACGGGGCGGTTAAACGGCAAGAACATTCGGGATGCCGCAAGTCGGAAACGTGCTGCGGACTGGCGGACGGGACACCGGGCCCTGCTGGCCCAAGTGGCCGGAATAAATCAGCGTTTCCCTAGTTCGAATCTTCTGATGCTCTTTTTACCCCAACCGCC
Source organism: uncultured Acidobacteriota bacterium (assembly GCA_937952345.1). Taxonomy (GTDB): domain Bacteria; phylum Acidobacteriota; class Terriglobia; order Bryobacterales; family Bryobacteraceae; genus CADEFT01. The sequence continues at coordinate 1,080 of CALFYN010000033.1, read as the reverse complement.
AAGGCGGAGCCAAACGCCTCGGCCTTTGGCTCCGGGATCTCCTCCCACCACCGCTGGACGTGCATAAATAACTGTTTGGCCTCCTCCTGACGACCACGTCTAAGCAGAATAAAGGCCCGCATTGCATCTCGGCCTTCTGTCCCGGGATTGCCGAACCCCCAAAGATTATCAAGTCCTTCCATCTCTGACCGACGCACGAGCAAGAATTGCTCGAGTTCGTTTGAATCGGCTAGATGTTTAACCAATGGCACCATTCGTTCATCAATGTCGTGCTTGATGTCCCGTAGTGCGCTCCGCATTGATGCCTCGTCAGGTTCGAACCAGTAATTCAGATACTCTCCCCCTTTCGTCTTCCGGTCGCGCTTGACCGTGTGGCGAATCGGGCAAGCGATCGCCGCCGTCTGTTCAGGCGGCGCGACGTTCCAAAAATTTGGGATGTACTCGAAATAAATACCGGTATCGACCATCACCGCGTTGATCGGCAACATGGGACCACGTTGATCGTCCTTCTGGATCAGGTGGAAATCCGCCGCCAAAACTGCTTCGCCTACCTTCAATCTGGCTTTGCGGTCGCGCACGCGCCAACCTTCGCGGCGCATCGGCTGCCATACCTCTTCGTTCAGCAGACGAAGCACCGTTTCGCGTGTCAGGGAGTGCTCTTGCCGGCGGCGCGCCAGCACCCGCGTCACAAGCTTCATCCAGCGAGTCCCATGTCCACTATTTCTGTTTTCATGCCGCATACGGCGCCTTGGCTCATTTTCCAAGCTTGTAGGGTAACTTGCCTCCGGCCGCGTAGGGCGCACCTTCCAGATTGTCAGGGCTCAGGAGCCACTGCAGACCTGAAGTGCCCGCCCCAAGTCCCGCCGCTTGGCCCGACGAGAGCCTCCGAAAACCATCATTTGCAATGTTCGGTAAAAAGTGGTGCATCATCTGCCCCGAATCGATGAGCCCCTGCGTGTTCGAGTCAATCACTGTGCCGGGACGGGTGTAGAGCTCAGCGGTACGAGGATTTAGAGGATCCTTCGAGAAAGCAACGTCATCCGCAATCTGCCGGGCATCCTTCGCCGACAGCGCTGTCTT
>CALFYN010000032.1 GCA_937952345.1 uncultured Acidobacteriota bacterium | reverse complement strand
GCCAGCGAAACAAAAAAAGTACTGGACGTTTTGAGCCATCCCAACCTGCAAGTGGTGTGGGACCCGGCAAACTGTTTGATCTCCGGAGAGAATCCATTTCCCGATGGATACCGGCTGCTGCCGCCATCGCGCATCGCGCACGTGCACATCAAGGATTGCGACATGGACGGCCACAAGCCGGTGTGGGGCCCCGTGGGAACACGTGCCATCGACTGGAAGGGGCAGATCGCCGCGCTGCACGCCGATGGTTACCCCGGATGCATCAGCCTGGAAACGCACTGGCCCGGACCGGGCGGCAACAAATACGAGGCAAGCTGGATCTGCGGTTGGAACCTGCGCGGCCTGGCCTCAATGTAGTTACTGCATCATCATCAGGCGGGCACGCGCTTCGACGTCGTTCGGCCAAAGCCGGAGGAGTTCCTGCAGTTGTGTGCGGGCCTCCTCTTTCTTGCCTTCGGCCAGCAGGCAGTCGGCCCGACCGCGCATCGCGCTTGGGTTGTTGGGCTCAATGCGCAGAACGGCGTCGAAATGCCGCAGCGCCTGTTCATTCTTTCCCTTGCGGAAGGCGATCGTTCCCGCTTCCAGGTGTATCAGCGTTTTCGTGGGCTCGAGCCGAACCACTTCTTCGTACAGTTCCAGCGCGCGGTCCAAATCACCCGCTTGCTTCTTCAGCGCGGCCAGGTTCACCAGCATCATGTCGTTGTCCTTTGTAACGGACAGCGTGTGCTCAAATAACGTGAGGCTATCTTTCCACCGCGACGCCTGCAACAAAGAGAGAAAGCTGAGGATGCCGAGAAGCAGCCCCACAACGGCGGCGCGCGCAGGCAGTGGCATCCGGAATCGGGAGGCCAGTGCGGCAAGCCCCCAACTCACTGCGATGCAGATGCCGATCATGGGGAGGTAAGTGAAGCGATCGGCCAGCGCCTGCGTCCCGGCTTGCGCCAATCCCAGCATGGGAACCATCGCCCCCAAAAACCATAGCCATCCCACAATGAGGTATGGATTCTTCCCGCGGCGCAACCACGCGAACACCGTAATCAAAGTGAGGAGCGCGATCGCTCCGATCAGAGCCCCCGGGGCGATCTTGCCGAACGGATACATCACCCCGAGATCGACTGGCCAGATCATCTTGCCGAGGTAGCGTGTGTAGCTCACCAGACCATTCCAAATGCGGAAATACATGGGCAATGACTCGAGAGTGATCACGGCTCCCATCTGCCGCTGCCCGGAAAATGTGATCAGGCTGATTACGGCGGAAAGGACCAGCATCGGAGTCTTTTCGAGCAGCATCGCCTTGCATCCTTCAAGTGTGTGCCAGCGCCGCAGCGGCCAGTAATCCAGCAGAACCAGGACAAAGGGCAGCGTAACGACACTCGGCTTGCTCATCAGCCCGAGCGCGAACAGTGCGGTGACAACGTACAGCCGCCCGCGTGAGGGCCGGCGTGCGTACCACGCATACCCGATCAGCGTCAGCATCCAAAAGAATCCGCTGAGAACGTCCTTCCGTTCGGCGATCCAGGCTACGCTTTCGACACGTAGCGGATGCAGAGCGAAAAGCCCCGCGGCAATGGCGCTCCGCCACAACGATCCGGTCAGGCGCCACAGCGCGATCAGCAGCAGCACGGAGTTGGCGCAATGCCACATTACACTGACGATGTGATGCGGACCGGCACGGAGCCCGAAGAGCTGGACATCGATCATGTGCGAGATCCAGGTGAGCGGCTGCCAGTAATAATACTTAGCCGTCGTCAGCGCCCAAAAAACATTGTCGAGACTGAGTCCGGTGTTGACGTTCCGATTCTCATGAATGTACATCGTGTCGTCGAGCCGGATGAAATCGTGGGAAGCCGTCTGCGCATAGATGAGAATACAGGCCATCACCAGGGCAAAGGCTGCCATGGCCAGCAGCAGCTTCTCGTTTCTTGGGCGGATGGGTTGGGGAGAAGGCTCCGCCGCCGCAGGCTTCGATTTCCGCGTTTTTGCCATCGTTCGATCTTCCAGCATAGCCTGAGAGAAAGTGGATGTCGTTCAAATCAGCAAAACACTAGACGTGCCGAGCGTTTTGGAGGCCTACCGCAACGGCACCTTCCCGATGGGCTATCCGGGGCGAAGATTGATCACCTGGCATTGTCCGGACCGCCGCGCGGTGCTGCCTCTCGATGGCCTGCATGTGTCCCGTTCGCTCTCGCGGCGGATGCGCAAAGGCGGATTTCGCATTTCGTTCGATGAGGCCTTCGACGACGTGATGCGCGGTTGCGCCGGCCGCGAGTCCACATGGATCACTCGTGATATTTTCCGCGTTTATGGCGAATTGCACCGGTTAGGCTATGCGCACTCGGTGGAGGTCTGGGTGGACGGAACGCTCGCCGGCGGATTGTACGGCGTGCACCTCGGCGGTGCATTCTTTGCCGAATCGAAGTTTCATACCGTGACGGACATGTCGAAAGTGGCATTGGTGGCGATGGCGCAGCGCCTGCGCGAGCACGGATTCCGATTCATGGAGGTGCAGTACCTCACCGAACACCTGGCGCAGTTCGGCGTGAGCGAAGTGGAGCATGATGCGTATGCGCAAATGCTCGCCGAGGCGCTGCGCATGCACTGTGTGTTCTGATAGGGAGTTGGCGATGCGGTTCGAACTTGCCGATACCAGTCCGGAAGCGATGCAGGTATGGATTGAGGCGTTGCGGCGTCTCTCTCGGCCGGAAACTGGAACTGGTCTTTGAACAGATCGACTTCATGAACGCTCTGGCGATGAAGGAAATTGAGCGAGAGCATCCCGGAATCAGCGAGTACGATGCCCTGCGCGAACTCGCCGCGCGCAAGTATGGGCGCGAGTTGGCCGAGCGTGCCTATCCGCGGAAAGCTGCGTTGTGAGGACGGCGGCGGAAGCGTTCGAGACGCTGCTGGCAGCGTTGTACAAACTGGAGGTTCCTTATGCGGTGGGGGGCTCCGTGGCCAGTTCCGTATATGGCAACTACCGGTTCACCAATGATGTGGATCTGGTGGTGGCTCTGCGAGAAGAACAGGTGAAGGAGTTCCTGGAAGCATTGGGTGCGGATTTCTATGGGGATGCGGAGGATATCCGGCGGGCGATTCGAACAGAACGATCGGCGAACGTGATTCACATGCCAACGGCCTACAAGTTCAATCTCTTCCCCGCTGCGAAAGGCGACTTTCGAGCCCGGGAGTTGGGCCGCCGCCAGTACCGCGAATCCCCGTTCGGCGGACAGACAAGCGAGTTCGCCACAGTGAGCCCCGAGGATACAATAACGGCCAAGCTCGATTGGATGCGCCAGAGCGGCGGACAAAGCGAACAGCAACTGCGCGATATTCTGGGCGTGATTGCGGTTCAGGGGGACCGTCTGGACCGGGCCTATCTGGAAGCCACCGCGGCGGCATTGGGCCTGGCCGAAGAACTGCGGCGCCTGCTTTAGCGAGGCGGCACGCTGCGGTCCTGCGTCTTGTATTGTTCCAGCAACGCCCGCATCGTCTTCACGCGATCCGGATATTGCGCATACAGGTTCTTCTTCTCCCGCAAATCATCGGCGAGATTGTAGAGCGCGGCGGGCTGGTCGTGCGTCGGAATGTTGTGGTTCTGGCGATACCACTCGGGTTCGGCTTGGCCTCCGCCCCCGTTTTTCGACTCGATGAAAACCCAATCGCCCTGGCGCAACGCATACTCGTTCATCATGCTGTGGTGCACGGTCGCCTCAC
>CALFYN010000031.1 GCA_937952345.1 uncultured Acidobacteriota bacterium | reverse complement strand
GGCTTCGAGGCTCCGCGCGTGGATGGTTCGCCCATCTCCGCGCCGTTGATCGGCTGGAACGTAGTGGCCGGCCAACCCTTGGTGCAGCGCCTTTCCGGGACTCCGGCCGACGATGGCAATCAATGGACGCAGTTATCGGCCAACGGCAACAACAGCACCATCTATCAGGATGTCGAGACGCTGGCCGGCACAGGCTACGATTTGCGCTTTGCCTTCTCGAATCGGGCCGGCGCATCGAACAGTTCCGTCCGGGTGCGATGGGGCGGGCAGATCATCGCCACGATTGTGCGCACCGGCTCGACGTGGCAGACCTATACGTATACCGTTTATGGAGGCAACGGCTCCACGACGCGGTTGCAGTTTGAGGGTCTGGGGGGTGGCTCGGCGTGCGACTTCCTGGACGATGTTCGCGTTGTCCTGAATCCTTCCGCGCCGCCGCCTCCGGCGTATACCATCCAGACTTCGCCCCCGGGGTTGCCCATCACGGTGGATGGAACCAGTTACACGGCTCCGCAGACGTTCTACTGGGGCGCCAACTCGCAGCATTCCGTTTCGGTGAACGCCACGACGCCGGGCCCTTCCGGCACTCGCTATGGTTTCGCGAACTGGAGCGGGCCGAGCCTCAACTCGTCGAGCGCCAATACGACGATCACGGTTCCGGCGACATCATCCACCTACACGGCAAACTTCAATACACAGTATCTGCTGACGGTGAATGTGACTCCTATTTTTGGAGGCGATGTGGGGATTGGGCCGCCGGGCTCGGATGGCTATCACAACTCCGGTACGACGGTGACGCTGCTTGCCTCGGTGAGTGCCGGGTATGGGTTTGTTGGGTATTCCGGGGCCGTCACCAGTACCAACACAAATGCACAAGTGCTGATGAATGGGCCGAAGACGGTGACGGCTACTTTCGCGGCTTGCAGCTACACGCTGGCGGCGGGCTCCGGGCTGTTCGACGCGGCCGGTGGCAATGGGTCAGTGGGGGTGACCACGCAGCAGGGGTGTAGTTGGAGCGTGACGGGGGTGCCCTCCTGGATCACCGCGCTGCAAACCACCAACGGGTTGTTCCGTTACAGCGTGGCGGCCAACACGGGCGCGGCGCGGTCGGTGCAACTGACGGTGGCGGGCAAGCCGTACGTTGTCTCGCAGGGGGCGGGGACGTCGGGGTGTACGTATTCTCTCAGTTCGACCGGAACCGGAGTGCTGCCGGCGAGCGGGGCTACGAATCTGGCCGTGGTGGTCACCACGCAGCCCGGGTGCAGTTGGACGGTGACGAATCTGCAACTGGCCGATTGGACGACGACGACAACGACGCTTCCGATCACGGGAAGCGGGACCTTCTACTTTAATGTGCTGCTCAATATTGGCCAGGAGCGCAGCACGACCATTATTGTCGCGGGCCAGTTCTTTCACATTTCGCAGGCCGCGGCGCAAGGGTGCGCTTATGCGTTGAACCCATCGGGGGCCGTGCAGATTCCGGCTTCCGGCGCGACGGGGTCGGTGCACATCGAGACGAATACGGGATGCTCGTGGACGGTGACTTCCCTGCCCTCGTGGATCACCACGACCACCACTCTACCGGATGTGGGGCCGGGCACCTTTGCCTACACGGTGCAGCCTAACAGCGGAGCGGCGCGGACGGCTGAGGTGGTGATCGCCGGACGGATTCTGACCTTCCTGCAGGCGGGGGTGGTTACGCCACCTCCGCAGACGGCGGGGTTGCGGTTTAAGCCGCTGGCTCCGTGCCGGCTGGTGGAGACACGCCCTGAGTACAACGACCCGTCGCGCACCGGGGTTTTCGGCCCGCCGTTTCTGAATGCGGGGCAGACTCGCGAGCTGCCGCTGCCTCAGTCGCCCACGTGCGTTGTGCCCGCCAATGCCAAGGCGTATGTGCTGAACGTGACCGTGATTCCGCGTCCGGGGGGCGTTGTCGATTTCGTCACTGTGTGGCCTTCAGGCGAAGCGCGGCCTAATGTCTGGACGGTGCGGACTCCCGACGGGCAGACAGTGGCCAACACGCAGATCATCAAAGCCGGCACGAACGGGGGTATTTCCCTTTACACGTCACACGCCGCTGATTTCGTGATCGACATTTCGGGGTACTTCACCGATGATCCGGTGGTTTCGAATCTGGTGTTCTATCCGCTGACTCCGTGCCGCGTCATTGATACGCGGAGCGATTACCGGCCGATTCCCGGGCCGTTCGGTCCTCCTTCGATGCAGACGCGCGTGGGGCGCAGCTTCCGTTTTCCGCTGAGTCCCAATTGCGTGATTCCGGCGGGTGCGGCGGCGTATTCGGTGACGCTGACCGTTGCTCCACCGGGGCCACTTCCCTTCCTCACGACATGGCCTACGGGTGGAGGATTGCCCAATGTGTCGAGCATCAATTCCTTCGTGGGGCGGACGCTGGCGAATAACGTGATTGTTCCGGCGAGCAATGACGGGTCGATCGATGTGTATGCCTTCGAGGCCACGGATTTCATCATGGATATCAATGGCTACTTTGCTCCCGATAACGGGACGACGGGGCAATTCTACTTCCCTGTGACGCAGTGCCGGGTGTATAACACGCTGGGGGTGAATGCTCCGAAGTTCGAGGATACGACCACTCGCACGGTGAATATGGTGACGGGGCCGTGTTCGGGCATTCCGGCCGATGCGCGCGGGTACGCGATCAACGTGACCGCGGTTCCGAACGGGAATCCGATGCCGTTTATTACGGCGTATCCAACAGGGCAGGCTCAGCCGAATGCCTCGGTGTTGAATGCGTTCCAGGGGCAGACGGTGACGAACTTTACGATTGTGCCGGCGGGGACGCTGGGGCAGTTGAATGTGTATGCGTACCGGCGGACGGATGTGGTGGTGGAGGTGAATGGTTATTTTGGGCGGTAGATACGCTCAACGGCTGTGGCGATATGTTTCTCCACCGCAACGGCGCAGGAGCTGGGAGATACCTCGGCGAGCTTCGGTTCGTGGTCCTTGCCGTAGCCGGTACGGACCAGCACGGCGCCTTGGAGCCCGGCGGCGATGGCGCATTCGATGTCGATCACCTTATCGCCGATCAGCCAGGAGCGGCTGAGATCGATGCCGAGCACTTCGGCCGCATCGAGCAACATGCCGGGGTGCGGTTTGCGCCAGGGGTGATCCTTGCGTAGTTCGGCCACTTCCCCGTCGATGTGGTAACCACAGGCCCAGACTCCATCCACTACGCCGGGCAGCAGGCGCGCTTCGATCTCGGCCTGCACCCGCTCAAAGTCGGCCCAGGTGTAATAGCCACGGCCGATACCCGCCTGATTCGTCACCACGACCACCGGCACTCCGGCTGCGTTCAGCTTCGCTACCGCCGCGGGGGCGGATGGGATCAGGGCGATGTCTTCGACCTTGTGCAGGTAGCCGACCTCCTCCACGATGACGCCGTCGCGGTCGAGGAATACGGCCGGGCGCGGTGAGCCTGTCCAAGGTTTGGCACGGCGGTAGAGGCCCGGGTCGATCACCGCCATCTATTGCCGCACCTGCAATTTCAGGATCGTGAGCGAATGCTTGGGGAAGGTGTACATGCTGTTGGCGAGCGTTGTGGCGCGCGTGGTGGGACGCACCTTGCGGTCATCGCCGAACATGTGGGTGGTCTTCAGATCGCCGTGATTCATCTCCCAGACTTCGGCCTTCGCGTCCAGCTTGCCGGTGACGTTCTCAATGCGCGCGGCAATGTCCATCTTCTCGCTGCGGTTGAGCACGTTGAGGTACACCGTGCCGGTGGCTTTGTCGTAAGTGGCCGAGGTGTCGAGATAGTTGAGCGGCGCGCGGTTGCCCACGCGGTAGGTTGGCGAGTTCACCCATAGATCGAGCGAGAGCTTGCCGCGCTGCTTGGCGTACTCGGCAATGGGGAAGTAGATGGGCTGGAGGAACAGTCCCTTCTCGTTGGTGAAGATGGGGGCGATGACGTTGACGATCTGGGCGAGGTTGGCCATCTTCACGATGTGCGCCTTGCGGATGAAGGAGTTGAAGAACATGCCCATGGCGAGGGCATCTTCGTAGTTGTAGATCTCTTCGAGGCGGGTCTTGCCGATTTCGTGTTCGGTGCTGCCGCCGCGGGCGCGGTACCAGACGTTCCACTCGTCGTAGGCAATGTAGATGGGCCTTGGGTTCGTTTGGCCCGACTGCGCGGCTTTGATGAGGCCTTCGACGACGTCGATGCGGTGGTCGATGTCTTGCGAGGCGGCGAGGAACTGCTCGAAGTTGTTGGCGCGGTTGCCGATGTAGGTGTGGAGGGAGATGTAGTCGAGCTCGTTGCCGAGCCCTTCGAGCACCTTGCGGTTCCAGCCGATCCAATCCCAGCCCTGGCGGAAGTTGCTGGAGCCGCTGCCGATTAACTTGATGGAATTGTCCACCCGGCGCATGGCTTTGGCGGCTTCGAGGGCGAACTTGACGTAGTCTTCGGCGTTCTTGTGGCCGAGCTGCCAGGGGCCATCGATCTCGTTACCCAAGCCCCAATACTTCACGTTGTAGGGCTTGTCGCGGCCGTTCTTGCGGCGCTGATCGGCCCAATAGGTGTGGCGGGATTCGTTGGTGTACTCGACCCACTGGCGCGCCTCTTCGACCGTGCCGAGTCCGGCGTTGATGCAGATGTAGGGCTCGAGGCCCATGCGTTCGGAGTAGTCGAGGAAGTCGTCGGTGCCGAAGGTGTTGGGCTCGAGCGCGCCCCATGCGCCTTCGGGACGGACGGGGCGCAACTGCTTGGGGCCGATGCCGTCCTTCCAGTTGTAGCCCGAGGCGAAGTTGCCGCCGGGCCAGCGCAGCAGGGTGACGCCGAGCCCTTTGATGGCTTCCATGACGTCTTTGCGATAGCCCTTCTCGTCGGCGAGCGGACTGCCGGGTTCATAGAGTCCCCCGTAGATGCATCGGCCGAGGTGCTCGGCGAAGTTGCCGAAGACGTGGGGGTGCACTTCACCGATGACGCGGTCGGTGTCGATTTTGATGCGGGCGGCCGGCGGCTGCGCCAGCAACGTGGAGGCGGCGAGCAAAGCGTACAAATGCATGACATTTGATTGTATGAAGTTTTTCCCTTTTCGCTCCGATGGATCGATAGCATGGAAGGCCACTTGCGCTTTCCCGGGCCCCCTTGGGCTAACTCCCCGGACGAGACAGACTGTTTCCAGTTGCTCGCTGACATTACGGACTACGCCATCTTTCTGCTGGACAGGGAGGGGGCGGTATTGCGCGCCAACCGGGGGGCTGAGCGGTACGGTCCACTCGGAATCGCCCGCGGTCTGCTCGACAAGGCGCGGGAGCAGGGTATGGTCTCGCAGGAAAGCACCTTGCGGCTGGAGAATGGCGAAGTTGCGGACGTTCACTTGTCGCTCCATCCGGCGCCGCTTGGGTTCGTTTTGATCCTTCGCGACCTGGCGGCGGAGAAACAGTTGGAGCGGCAACTGCGGCTGAACAACGCGAAGCTGATCGCCGAGACACAGCGGGCCGAACATGCCAGCCAGGCCAAGAGCCAGTTCATTGCCACGGTGAGCCACGAGATCCGGACTCCGTTGAACGCCATTCTGGGGATGGCGGACATGCTGGGGGACTCCACACTCGACAGCAACCAGCGGCATTATGTTTCGGTGTTCCAGCGTGCCGGGCACCGGCTTTTAAATTTGATCAATAATCTGTTGGACCTGTCGAAGATCGAATCGGGGCGATTCGAACTGGAGCAGATCGAATTTCACCTCGATGAAGTGGTGCACCGGAGTGTTGAGTTGATCGCACCCAAGGCACAGGATAAGGGCTTGGCCGTCGAGGTGCGGATCGCACCGGATGTTCCCCTGGCGCGGATGGGGGATCCGGCCCGGCTGCAGCAGGTGATTTTGAATTTGCTGTCAAATTCTGTAAAGTTCACCGAGTCCGGGAGCGTCTCCATCGCCGTGGAACGAGTCGAGGGCGCTGAACTATCGATTACGGTTAGTGATACGGGGATTGGCATTCCCCGGGAAAAACTGCCGGCGATCTTCCGGGACTTTACACAAGTTGACACTTCCACGGCTCGCCGCTTCGGGGGCACCGGACTGGGACTCGGCATCGTGCGGCGGCTGGTGGAGCTGATGGGCGGCCGGATCACGGTGGAAAGCACCCCTGGCGAAGGGACGATGTTTCGGATCTGGCTGCGTCTTCCCTTGGGAAGAGGGATTCCGGCGAGAGCGCCGGTCAAGGTCTCGACAGCGGAAAATTTGCAAAACGAACCCAAGCGCCGGTTGCTGATTGCCGAGGATTCGCTGGACAACCAGATTTTGTTGCGGGCGTATTTTGAGCGCAGCCCGTATTCGCTGACATTTGTCGAAGATGGCCGCAGTGCGGTGGAGCAGTTCGCCGCCGGCCGGTTCGATCTGATCCTGATGGACGTGCAGATGCCGGGTATGGACGGATGGTCCGCGACGCGGGCAATCCGGGCTCTGGAACGGGAACACGGGGGTGCCACGACGCCGATTATCGCTTTGAGCGCACGGGCGCTGGCCTCGGACGAAGCGTTAAGCCGCGAAGCCGGCTGCCAGGAACATCTTACCAAGCCGGTTTCGCGGCAAGACCTGCTGGCGGCGATCCGGCGGTGCTGCCAGGGGCCGGAGATTCCGGCGGCCATCCGCGCGTTGGGACCGGCGTATCTGGCCAAGCGGCGCCAGGAAGTGCCGCAGTTGCTGGAACTTCTGGGGCAGGGGGAGTATGAGCGCATCGCCACGCTGGCGCACAATTTGAAGGGCACGGGGGCGGCTTACGGATTTCCGCGAATCTCTGTGATCGGGTCGGAAATGGAGGCTGCGGCCAAGCTTGAGGATGAGGCGGCAGTGCGGCGGCAAGTGGAATTGGTGTCAGATTTTGTCAACCGGGGCGCCTAGGGTTGGGGCGATCGGGTCAGGCGAAGAGGTCGGTGAGGCGGAGTTCGATGTCTACCTCGGGGAGGCGGGCGGTGGTTACTTCGTGGAGGCCGTCGCGGTAGAGGTAGAGGCAGCGCAGTTTGGGGTCGGCGAGCCAGACGTGGGGGACGCCGGCATCGTGGTATTCGCGGAGCTTGGCGATGACGTCGGACATGCGGTCGTCGGGGGAGAGAACTTCGACCACCAGCAGGGGGAGGGATTCGGGGATTTCCGCGGCGGGCTCGTCCGGCCAGAAGACGCAGACATCGGGGATCACGTAGCGGCCGGGACGGAGGCGGATGCGGGTTTCGACGGCAGAGTGGACTTTGCGAGTCAGGCAGTGGGTTTCGAAGAACGCAGCCAAACGAGCCGCCATTCTTCCGTGGGCAAAATTGGGCACGCTTCTCTCCAGTAGTTCGCCGTCACGAAACTCGCGGTCGACGCCGGAGTAGCTGGTGCGAATATACTCCTCTTCACTCAGAGCAGCCTTTGTGGCCATGCTTTATGATAGCTCCGCGGATCAGTCGAGAGCGAAGGTAAACAGCGTGTGGCCGGCGGCAATGGAGACATATTGCTTGCCGCCAGCCTGATAGGTGATGGGAGAAGCGATCACCTGGCCGCCGAGGTAACGGCGCCAGAGGAGTTTGCCGGTTTTGGCTTCGAGGGCGAAGAAGTGGCCTTCGCGATTGCCGGAAAAGAGGAGATCGGTGGCCGTGGCGAGGAGGCCGCTTTCGCTCATGTCCTGCATTTTGTAATCCCACACCATTTTGCCGGTGAGGGGGTCGAGGGCACGGACGGCGGCGTAGCCGTCGCTGGTGTCGCGCGTTACGATGCGCTCGCGGCGGGTGGGGGGTACGGGCGCCTTGACGCCTCCGCCGGCGTACCATTTGCCTTGCTCATATTGCTGGTCCCAGGCGAAGTAGGTGCCGTGATAGTCGTCCCAGGCGGTGAGATAGAAGAGGCCGGTGCGCGGGCTGTAGGCGGGGGCGTACCAGTTGGTTCCGCCTTGTACGCCGGGGTAGGTCTTCGTGCCTTGCTTGCTGGGGCCCATGCCGGGGATTCGCATGGGGCGGCCGCGCTCATCGAGTCCTTTGGCCCACGTCTGCTTCACGAATTCCTTGCCGAGGAGGTATTCGCCGGTGGCGCGGTCAAAGACATAGAAGAAGCCGTTACGGCTGGCCCAGAACATGAGCTTGCGCGGGCGGCCGTTCCATTCGCGGTCGACAAGGACGGGGGTCTGTACGGCGTCCCAATCCCATTCGTCGTGGGGCGTGAACTGGAAATGCCACTTGAGCTTGCCGGTGTCGGGATCGAGGGCCAGTACAGAATCACTGTACAGGTTGTCGCCGGGGCGGACGGCGGGGTTCCAATCGGGGCCGGGATTGCCGGAACCCCAGTAGGTGAGGTTCAGTTCGGGATCGTAGGAGCCGGTGAGCCAGATGGAGCCGCCGCCGTGTTTCCAGGAATCGCCGCCCCAGGTTTCATTGCCGGGCTCGCCGGGACCGGGAATGATTTGGAAGCGCCAGAGCTCCTTGCCGGTTTTGGCATCGAGGGCGGCGAGAAAGCCGCGAATGCCCAGTTCCCCGCCCCCGGAGCCGACGATGACTTTGTCTTTAACGACCAAAGGGGCATGGGTGAAGGAGTATCCCTGGCGGTGGTCGATGAGGGTGTTTTCCCAGCGCAGGCGGCCGGTGCGGGCATCGAGGGCGAGGACTTTGGCATCGTGGGTGGCGAAGTAGATCAGGCCGTTGGCGTACGCGACGCCGCGGTTCACTTTGCCGCAGCAAGGGTAGGTGACATCGGGGAGTTTGTGTTCGTAGACCCAATAGGGGCGGCCGGAGACGGGATCGAGGGCAACGATGGTATTGGGCGCTTCGGTGAGATACATCACGCCGTCGATGACGAGGGGCGTGGTTTCGAATTTTTCGAGCGAGTGGGCCTGATGCGTCCAGGCGAGCTGGAGTTTCGCCACGTTGGCGGGGTTGAGCTGGGTGAGCGTGCTGTAGTGCTGGCTGAAATCGGAGCCGTGGTATGTGGGCCAGTTGGCGGCGGGCGGAGTGACCTGGGCGGGCAAGGCGAGGGCGGCGAACAGGCAGAGGATGCTCTTCATTGGAGATCTCCGGAGGTGAGATAGGCGAGCAGGTGGTTCCACTCTTCGGGCTGGAGTTTGCCGCGGTAGGAGGGCATGGGCGAAGTGCGGATGATTTCGTAACTGGCGATGGCGGATTTTTCGGCGCCGCGGAGTTTGCCTTGATTGTCGAGGAATTGGATGGAATGGGTGTCTTCGTTGAGGCGGCGTCCTTGCAGGGATTGGCCGTTGTGGAGGCTGATGCGGACGCGCCACCAGGCGGAGTCGACTTCGGCGCCGGGGTCTTCGATGGAGCGGCGGAGTTCGGCGGCGGAGCGGTTGCGGGCGAGTTTGGAGAGGTCGGGGGCGTTCGCGTCGTGGCAGCGGGCGCAGTTGTGGGAATGGAACAGTTCCCTTCCCTTGGCGGGGTCGCCCTCAATGGCGGCCGACTGGCGGCGGATATGGAAGGAGCGGATGTGGGTGAGGGTTTGCCAGATCTGTTTGCCGTCGAGGTTGAAGGCGGGCATGGTGGTGCCGGCGATTCCCTTGGCGACGATCTGGAATAAGCCTTCATCGGAGGAGGCGCGGCGGAACTGGCCGGTGGTGAAGTCGGGAGTTCCCTGCCCTCCCTTGCCGTCGATGCCATGGCACGAGGCGCATTGGGACTGGTAGATTTTGGCTCCGGCGGCGCGGTCGTCGTCGGTGGTGAAGGGGTTGGCGATGCGGGTGGAACTCTCCTCCTGGGCGGCGGCGAGGCCGGAAATGAGGAGGAATAGGAGTCGATTTCGTCGGATCATTTGGAGAAACCGACTCCGATTGTATCGTGGAGGGGCGGGATGGGCTACTGTGCGACCGGAACGCGCTCTGGCCGCCCTTACAAGCCGGCGACGTCCTGGCCACCGCCCTGGCGCTCGGCTGCCCGATCTGGACCGAAGACACGGATTTCTTCGGATGTGGTGTGGCGAACGTGGACCTCTGCGAGCATCGGTAGCTTCATCAGTCAGTAAGGGTCGCTGCGAGAAACGGCGACTACTCATTCTTTTATTGAGAAAAGCCTAGCCCTAGCGACCGAGCCAGCCTCCGACTCGAGCTGATGAGCAACGGGGTGCTGAACAGCTATATGTGAAGGCCGGTCCGGGTTTGGCATTGGGGTTCATTCCTCGTTCGACCCAGGCCAGTTCGCAACCCTTGACGCACGTGATCTTGGTTTCGCCGCTTGGCGCATCCACAACCAATTCAAAGGCGGGTGCGGACGTCTGTGCCCTACCCACGGCCCAGCCGAGTAAAACGAGAACGACAGCGCATACGATCTGAACCTTTGTGCGTTGCACGATTGATCAACCTCCCTGTGAGGTAGTGTACGCCTCGGAAGGATCTTGCGACTGATGTCACGGTATTGGATCGCGCCCCACGAGTCCCGGCGGCTTTGGCTACTCAAAGCCGCTCGGGCCGGATGGGCTACTGTGCGACGCCGCGAACGACGCCGTTTTCGATGGCGATGACGGCCTTGCAGTCCTTCTGGCCGGATTTTCCTTTTGCGGCGAGGCGCTTGAGCGAGGCGAGGATGTCCGGGCTTCCGGCCTTGACGTGCATGGGGCGTCCTTTGATGTAGATGACGGGTACGTCGTTGCTCACGCTGACAGCATCGCAGGCGACGGTGTATTGTTTGACGGCGGCCTGTAGTGTGACGGCCAGGAAGGCAACGCCTAGCAGGATCGGGATGGTTTTCTTCATTGTCGATTTCTCCTCGTGCGTTTGTGATGACAGCCCCTCTACTTCTTCGTTGCGGCTGCTTGGGAGGATAGGTCGGCGAGAGAAGGAAAAGTTACGGCGGGGGTGCGGTTTTATAAATATTGCTACTGTGGCAAATTATTCCACAGTGGCAATGGTGACGAGGTTCTTGCTTTTGCCGGAGGCGTAGCGGAGGCCCTTGGCAAACCAGCGGTCGAGGATGGTTTGTTCGGGGGGGACGTCGTAGACGGTGGTTTGGGAGCGGTGGTAGCCGGGGGCCTGGTGGATGGAGATGACGGATTTGGCCTGCAGCTCGGCGATGACGTTCTGGATGCCGCGTTTGCTGAGGCCGGTGAGGCGGACGAGGTCGACATAGCCACCGCGGAAGAGGCGGACGGAGTCGTTGGGGCGGGGTTCGCCCTGGTCGAACATGAGGCTATAGACGGAGTACTGGCCGGGGGTGAGACCGTCGGTGATGCGCTGGATGGGGCGGAGGCGGACGGTACGCTTGGGTGCTACAGTAGCAGGATTTACCACTGTGGTATTGATTGCCACAGATGGAATGGGTTTTACTGTGGCATTTATTGCCACAGGAGAAGTTTGTTCTACAGTAGCAATTGGTACCACAGTAGCATTTTCGTCGTCTACAGTGGCATTTTTTGCTACTGTAGCAGTGTCGGTAGCCCCAAATAGTGCGCCTGTGGTATTGTCTGCCGCTGTAGCGTTGTTTGCTACAGCCGCATTGTTTGCTACAGGCGCATTGTCCGCTACAGCGGCACTGTTTGCCACAGGCGCAGGATGTGCCACAGTGGCATCGGGTTCCACAGTAGCACTATTTTTGTTATCCGATGAAAATGCAGGGGTTGCAGGTTCGGCGGGGCGGGGGACGGGAGGGGGAGGCTCCATGACGGCCTGGACCCAATCGCTCGATATGTCTATCTCGGAACGGTCGACGGCAAAACTAAGCTTGTGCCGTGACTTCGCCGATTTCCGAGCTGCCGGCATCCGCGCTAACCGCCTTTTCCTCAAGGATATGTTCGACGAGCTTCGAGTAGTCTTCGGCGGCCCGGGTACGCGGGTCGTATTCCCAAATGGACTTTTTCGAAGCGGCCGAGTAACTGACTTTGACATCCTGCCGGATATACAGCGGCAGCACGTACGGCCCCAGGTCGGGATCGCTTTTCAGCGCCGTCATGGTTTCGCGCGACCCATTGGTCGACGCATTGTACATAGTTGCGAGCACGGCGATATCGAGGGGCGGGGAATCGAAGACGGAGAGGACGCGTTTCAATCCGGCCAGGCTCTGGACGGCGCCGATTAAGGCCATCTGGTCCATGGAGACGACGAGGATGACCTTGTCGACATAGAGCAGGGTATTGACCGTGAGGAGGCTCATGGCCGGGCTCGTGTCGACGATAACGTAATCATAATCAACAACATGCCGCATACGGCGGGCAAAGATTTTTTCGCGCAGCGTTTCGCCGGCGAGGCGATTTTCGAGGCCGAAGGCGAGGTTATTGCTGGGGATGACGTCGAGGTTTTCGCGGACGGCTCCGCGGATGACTTTTTCGAGGACCATGTCATCGGCCATAAGGTCGAAGATGGTGTTTTGGGAGGCTTTGACTTTGAGGGAGTGCGCGACGTTGCCCTGGGGGTCCATGTCGACGAGGAGGACTTTGGCGCCGCGCATGGCGAGGCCGACGGCGAGGTTGACGCTGGTAGTGGTTTTACCGACGCCACCTTTCATATTGGCGATGGCGATTTTCTTCATCTCTTCGCCCCTCTGGAACGGACGACGCCTTCATTGCGCAATTGTTCGAGGGCGACGCTGGCATGGCGCAAATCGGCGTTATTCCAGTAGCGCACGCCCTGGACCTTCTGGGGCTCGGGGATTTGCTTGGATTTTAGTAATTTGAGGAGTGTGGGATGACTGATCCCCAGCACTGTTGCAACTTCCTGAGTCGAAAGGATTCCGCCAGGATTGACGCCTCGTTTCCCTAACTTCGCCATTATGACAACTCCGCCCCAGACAGGGACGTACTTAATAGATTATCCCTATCCTATTGACCACACAAGTCTTTTTTTCATAAAATTAAGCAGCGCGCGCTCGCGCCGCACGTTTTGGGGAGACCAGGCCGCACGTTTTGGGGAGACACTGCACGTCTTCGGGAGACACAAAGGCTCGTTTCCGCACGATTTGGGGAGACGAATTGCACGCATTGGAGAGACGATGTGCACGGTTTGGGGAGACGGATTTCCGCCTATGTTACTCAATCCAAAGTCAATCTCCATTGCTGACTGTTTGACGGATTGAGTATATGTTGGAAGACAACAACAATCTGCTGCCTGGCACGCCGGATCTGGAAGCGATTCAGATCATCCGCACGGAGACGGTGTTGTCCCGATTGCCTGTGCACAGCCTATCGAAGACGGGTGATTTTGACATTGTCATCACGCGCCGGAATACGCAAGGAGAGGTGGAACTGCACTGGTCTGTTTCGCACAGTGCGAAGTATGGGCCGCCGCGGCAACTGGCCTACAAACTGGACACGCTGGTGGTGAACCGGCGGCTGGACGAAGTGGGCCGCCCGGTTCCTAAGGTGTTGCGAATTGGGAGCTTACGGGACATTGCGCGGGAGCTGAACCTGGGCGGAGATACGAACCAGATCCGCAAGGCGTTACGGCAGAATGCCTTTACGGGCATTACGGCGAAGCTGCGTTACCGGGCCAGGACAGGGCAGGAGAGGCGGATCGAGGCGGATTTTACGCGCTATGGGGTTGTGTTCGCGGGTGAGAAGCTTCCGGATGGGGCAACGGCCGATTGTGTGTATCTGATTCTCAACGAACCGTATCTGGAGGTGCTGAATCATGCTCCGTTACGGCCGCTGAACTATGAGTATCTGAAGGAGTTAACACCCGCGGCACAGCGTTTCTACGAGATTGTGAGCTATCGCATCTATGGGGCGTTGAAGCATGGCCATGGGGCGGCGAAGTTGCCGTATTCAGATTTTTGCACCTATTCGGCGCTGCAGCGGTATGAGGATTACGATCATTTCAAGAAGCAGATGTACAAGATTCACCGGCCACATCTGGAATCGGGGTATTTGGAGCGTGTGGTGTATGAGGACACGCGGGATGGGGACGGGAAAGCCGATTGGGGGATGATTTACTATCCTGGAGCGAAGGCGCGGCAGGAGTTTGAGACGTTCACGAGGCGCCGGGCGGGGGCTGTGGCGGAGGCTGTGGATTCGGGAAAAGATCCGCTTTTAGAAGAACTTACGAAGAGGGGAATTCGTCCCAACCAGGCCAAAAAGCTGCTTGCGCAGGCACCGGAAGGGCAGAGACTGCTGGCGCAATTGCGGTGGGGCGATATACTGATTGCCCGCAGCCGCGGCCGGATTGAGAACCCTCCGGGCTTCTATGCGTATCTGATCAAAGAGGACATCGTTCCACCGGCGGAAGCCAGGGAGCCGGTGCAGCCGATGTTATCCGACACACTGGAAGCAGAGCCGATAGCGTCGGCGCAACAGGCTTACGAAGAGCATTGCCGGCAGATTGCGATTGGGTGGTTGCGCGAGCGCTACAGTGCCGAAGTCTACCGGGAATTATTGGAAGAGAAGAACCGGCAGATCCGGCGGCAGTATCCGGCGGCACAGTTCTGGAGCGACCAGCAGATTGAAGAGTTTGCCGAGGGACTGCTGCGCGGAGAGGCGTTGAAACAAGCCACTGTTCCCACGTTTGCCGAGTTTCGCGAGCATCAGCCGATGGCTTCTTCAAAGGAAGCATAATCGTTGGCGATGGCTTGGGCGAGAGTGAATAGCTTCGAGAGGAGATCCTGGGCGGTGGTGAACTGAATGTGGAGGGTTCCGGGATAGAGGGTGACGCCCGGGGGAAGGGAAGCGATGTGGGCGGAGGCGGTTTCCGGCGCTACGGGGATTGGAATGCGGCGGGCGCGCTGATCCTTGCGGTAGCGTTCGAGGTGGTGGCTGACGCGTTCGTGGCGGCCATGTTCGATGCGAACGGGATCGCTGGAGAGAAGGGCCTCGAGTTTGGCGGTGAGGTCGCGGCGTTCGATGAGGAGGCTTTTGCCGGCGGCATAGCAGCCAAGGGTGGATAGGATACGCAGGGCCTGGCGGGGGCTGACGTGGAAGAGGGCTTGGATGGTTTGGCGGTCGATGGTGGGGGAAGGGATGGCGTGGAGTTCGGCGAGGGCGGCGGGAATGCGATGAATCCATTCGGGATGGCGGGGCATGGAGGTATGGTAGCGCGTTTCGCATCGTTATGACGTGATCGCGCCAAAATCAGAATGATAAAAGAAGTTATCATATGTCACGGCCGTTTCATCGCCCACTCGCCAAGCGATGGCCGCGTCACCCTTCGAGGCTAAGCAACTGCTCTCTCCTATCGGTATGTGAGAGAATGCCTCTTTAAGCGGACCCACCGCCTGCCAGCTTTCCATGATCCGTCTGTTTCGTGTATTTATTCCTACCAGCATACTCGGGTTGGTGACCACCGAGACGGCGTTGATCTTTCTCTGGTACACGGTCGCGATGGCGTGGCAGCTCACCGACACCTTTGAAATCTACATGCGGTATGAGAATGGTGTGATCCGAGTGGGGATTGTGACGGTGACCATTCTGCTGGGGTTGTACCTGAATGACTGTTACACGCGGGTCAGGATCCGGTCCCGGTTGGTGTTTCTGCAGCAACTCTGTCTGGTGATCGGGGTGGCGCTGTTGCTGCAGGCGCTACTGAGCTATGCTGCGATCGACTTACGCATGCCGAGGCAATCGATGCTGGGGGGCAGTGCCCTGTGTTTGCTGCTGATGCCGCCGTGGCGGACGATCTACAGCAAGGTATCATTGCAGATCCTAGGGGCGGAAAAGATCCTGTTTCTCGGGACCCATCCGCTGCAAAAGACGATGGCGGATCATTTGGCGGAGCATCCGGAGTTTGCGATGAAGCCGCTGGGCTTCCTGGTGGAGGAGGAAGGGCAGGGGGAACAGCCGCGGCGGGAGGAGGTTCTGGGGACCATTGGAGAAACGCTGGAAGTCTGCAAGCGGCTGAAGCCGGACCGGATTGTGGTGGGCATGGCGGGCGAGTTTGCGGCGCAAGGGATCCAGAAGATCATTGATTTGCAGCAGCATGGTTATCGTGTAGAGGATTTCAGCGACGCGTTTCAGGTGATCTTCGGGCGCGTGCCGATTTCGCAGATGAAGCCGTCGCAGATTGTCTTTCAGAAGAACCTGTCTCCATCGCGATTGATGTTGCAGTTACAGGCTGTGTATTCCTGGCTGCTGGGGTTGTTGGGGCTGATTGTGTTGTCGCCGGTGATGCTGGCCACGGCGCTTGCCGTGAGGGTGACGTCTCCGGGTCCGGTGCTGTTCCGGCAGGTGCGCACGGGACGGAACAATATTCCTTTTCATTTGTACAAGTTCCGGTCGATGTATGTGGATGCGGAGGCACGTACGGGGGCGGTTTGGGCGCAGGAGAACGATCCGCGGGTGACGCCCGTGGGGAGGGCGTTGCGGAAATACAGGTTGGACGAACTACCGCAGTTTTTCAATGTGTTACGTGGGGAGATGGCAATAGTGGGACCGCGTCCGGAGCGGCCGGAGTTCATTCAGATGCTGGCCAAGGAGATCCCGTTTTACATGCAACGGCTGGCAGTCAAGCCAGGCATCACGGGCTGGGCGCAGATCAACTACCGGTATGGGAACACGATCGAGGACACGGTGATCAAATTGGAATATGACCTGTACTACATAAAGAACTTCTCGCCGCAGCTCGATTTCTATGTGATGTTCCACACGGTGAAAACCATGTTGCTGACGCGTGGAGCGTACTGATTGGGCTTGTGTTTGGCAAATGAAGATTCTCTGGGTCAAATCCGATTTTCTGCATCCGACGACAAAGGGTGGCCATATTCGCACGCTGGAGATGCTGCGGTGGCTGCACCGGTGGCACGAGGTGCACTATGTGGCGTTCGACGATTATGGGAAGAACGCGGAAGGGCCGCGGCGTAGCGGGGAGTACGCGACGCGAGCCCATGCGGTGCACTGGGGGATGTCGGAGAAGAAGTCCGGGCGGTTTTTCCGGGAGGTTCTGACGAATCTGTTTTCGGGGGATCCGATTCACCTGACGCGAGCGCGGTCGGCGGCTTTGCGGCGGAAGCTGGAAGAGGTGATGGAGGCGGAGAAGTTCGATGTTCTGGTGTGCGATTTTCTGACGCCGTGCCTCAATCTGCCGCGGCCTGGGGATTGGGTGCTGTTCCAGCACAATGTGGAGACGATGATCTGGCGGAGGCATGCCGAGACGGCGGGGAGCGCTCCGGCGCGGTGGTACTACGGGTTGCAGGCGGCGCGGCTGGAGGAGGCGGAACGGCGGTTTTGCCGGCAAATGAGGCATGTTGTGGCGGTTTCGGACGTGGACGCGAAGCTGTTTCGGGAGGAGTTTGGAGCGGAGCGGGTGACGGCAATTCCCACGGGGGTGGATGTGGATTACTTCACGCCGGCGGCGGGGCAGAGCGCGGCGGCTACGGAGACGGATCTGGTGTTTGTGGGGTCGATGGACTGGAGTCCGAACGAGGATGGCATTCTGTGGTTTGTGAAGGAGGTACTGCCGCTGATCCGGGTGGAACGGAGGGGCTGCCGGTTGCGGATTGTGGGCCGGTCGCCGTCGGAGGCGATCCGGAGGCTGGCGGCGGAAGATGGGGGGATAGAAGTTACGGGCACGGTGCCGGATGTGCGGCCGTATCTTTGGGGGAGCCGGGCTTCGATTGTGCCGTTGCGGATTGGCGGTGGGACGCGGTTGAAGATTTATGAATCGATGGCGGCGCGGGTGCCGGTGGTATCGACGGCGATCGGGGCGGAGGGACTGGATGTAGTGGATGGGGAGAATATCCGGCTGGCGGACCGGGCGGAGGAGTTTGCGGCGGGTTGTGTGGAGTTGTTGAGGGACGGGCGGATGCATGGTGCATTAGCGGAGAAGGGGTGGCGGCTGGTGAAGGAGCGGTTTTCGTGGGAGCAGGTGGCGCGGGAGTTTGAGGCGATTTTGCGGAGG
>CALFYN010000030.1 GCA_937952345.1 uncultured Acidobacteriota bacterium | reverse complement strand
CCTCCAACTCCGGAGTCAAGGTCTTCGAATGCCGCGACCTCATCCGGCGCGGCGTCAAGATCCTCCACGCCTATCCCAACCCCGGCAAAATGCTCTCGCGCCAGTTTCAGCACCAGGAAGTGGAATTCATCCAGATGGCCGACGCCTGCATCGAAGCCGGGGCGTTGCTGAAGATCGTCATTGACAATCCGCTTCTCAACGAGGAGATGATGATCATCTTGTGCCGCATGGCCAAGCGCGTCAATGCGCACTACGTTACCACCACCGTCCCCCGCGACCTGGAACTTGTGCGCAAGCACTCCGGTTTCCATGTCCGTGTCGAATGCGGTGGCGTGCGTACTCTCGAAGAAGCAAAGACCGCCTTCACCCTCGGCTGCGAGCGCATCTCCTCCCCTGACCCCGAATCCCTCCTCAACCAGTTCTCCCAACCGGCTGCCACCTAAGTGCTGTTCTTGTCCGCATGTACATCGTGATGTGCGTTGTAATAGTGAAGCGCTATTCCATCGCCGAGGCCCGGTCCCATCTTGCCGACATCATCGATCAGGCGGAGTCCGGCGTCGAAGTCTCGCTGACTCGCCGTGGCGAACCCGTCGCGGTTGTGATCTCCACCCGTGAGTTCGAACGCCTCCGCGGCGGCCGGCAAAACTTCAGCGAGACATACCGGCAGTTCGTCGCAAAGCACTCCCTAAAGAACATTGGTGTCAGCCCCGGGTTCAGCAAGTCGCTTCGTGACCGGACACCCGGACGACCAAGTCTCATTATGAGGCTGCGTTATTTGTTGTGCGCTGCTCGTTTCCCATCCTCCCCTATGATGAAGCCGCGGCAATGTGGCACGGTGAAGGGAGAGGACGGCTCGAATTGCTCGGTCGAACGGCCCCGTTCGTGGACGGCCAGATCGCCGCCACCGCACATGTGCAGGAACTGATCCTCGTCACCGCCAACCCGCGAGACTTCAGCGCCTTCAAGGGCTTGCGGGTGGAGAACGGCGCGACACCGCCTCGATAAGCCCCCTCCACCCCGATACAATCGAAGCAAGCCATGCTCCACATAATCGCCACCCTGGCCCTCGCCGTCTCCGCGCAAACCGCCGTCATCGAATCTTCCCGCCGCATCCCCGTCGCCGCGCACGTCGACATCGTCATTGCCGGTGGCGGCATGGCCGGAGTCTCCGCCGCCCTCGAAGCCTCCGCCCAGGGCCGTTCCGTCATGCTTCTCGCCCCCCGCCTCTATCTCGGCGAAGATCTGGCCGACACCATGCGCCTGTGGCTCGAAGACAACGAACGCCCCTCCGGCATTCTCTGTGAACGCATCTGGAACAAGCCTGGTCCCGCCGCCCCGCTCCGTCTCAAGAAAACCCTCGAGGACGCTCTGACCAAAGCTAATGTCAAATTCCTCCTTGGCACAACGCCCACCGATCTCCTGACCGGCCCTGACGGCAAGCCCGCCGGCGTTGTCATCGCCAATCGCGCCGGACGCCAGGCCGTCATTGCCAAGATCATCATCGACGCTACACCCCACGCAGCTCTGGCGCAGCAAGCTGGTGCGAAGTTCCACTCCGCCCCAACTGGCCCCCTGGAAATCCGCCGCATCGTCATGGGTGGCAAGCCCACCAACGAATCCCTCATCGCCCGCCGCATCCGGGTTCCTGACGAAAACCAGACCTTTTTCGAATACCGCCTCAAGCTCGATGCCTCCGACCCCGCCCGCCTCGAGCAGGAGGCGCGCGACCAAACCTACCGGGAAGGCCAACTCCGAGCCTCCGCCCGAGTCCACTACGTTCACCCCAACGGCATCATCGCCCGCCGCTCCGCCGCGCAGTGGCAAGGATTCTCCGCCATCCACACCGGCCACTTCGCGCCGCGTACCCTCGATCGCTTCTTCGTCACCGAACGCGCCGATGTTCCCCCGGCTGTCCAGCAACAGCTCACCCTCGCCACCATCGCCGAAGCCGTTGGCCGAGCCATCGGAGCCGAAGCCGCCCGCCTTGCCCGCACCACCCCGGCCCCCAAGCATCCTCGAGTGGCCGCCTCTACCATCAAAGGCGCCGCCCGTACGGGAGAAATCCGCGAGGTTCTCAACGGTGTCCGCTCCGCCATCGCCGCCACCGAATTCATCGAATCCCCGGAGCGTGCTCTCCCGGTCCTCGGACGCTGGGACGTTGTCATCATCGGCGGAGGCACCTCCGGAGCCGCGGCCGCCATCGCCGCCTCGCGACGCGGCGCGAAAGTACTCGTCGCCGAATTCCAGGAGGGCCTGGGCGGCACGGGGACTGTCGGCTTAATCGGCAAACCGTACCACGGCCGCAACGTTGGATTCGCCCGCGAAGTCCCCTTCCCCAGCGAAACATTCACCGTCGACGACAAGATGGAGTGGTATCGCAAGGAGATCCGCAAACACGGCGGCGAGATCCTATTCGGTGTCATGGGAGCCGGAGCCCTCGTCGAGAGTAACCGCGTTCGCGGAGCCGTCATTGTCACCCCGCAACAGCGCGGCGTTGCTCTTGCCCCGGTTACCATCGACGCCACCGGCAACGCAGACATCGCCATCTCCGCGGGAGCCGAAGCCATGTGGAGCGCCGATACCGCCGATCTCGCCATGCAAGGCTCCGGCCTTCCTGCCCGCAAGCCCGGCAGCAGCTACGTCAACACCGACTACCTCCTCATCGATGAGAACGACATGATGGACGTCTGGGGAGCCCTGGTCGGAGCTCGCCAAGCTATGGCAGACTCCGCCTGGGATGCCGGCTCCCTCATCCAGACCCGCGAGCGCCGCCGCATGGTCGGCGAGCACACTCTCAGCTACCTCGATCAAATCGCCGGTAGAACATATCCCGATAGTATTGTTTTTTCCTCCAGCGACTACGATTCCCATGGCTACCCCAGCGAAGACTTCTTCGCCCTGCTTCCCCACGACAAGAACTCCCGCCTCATGAATCATCCGGCCCCTGGCGGCTCCACCTACACTCCCTATCGCTGCCTGCTCCCTAAAGGAATGGAAGGCATGCTTGTCACGGGACTCGGCATCAGCATGCACCGCGACGCCTCCGCCATGGTCCGCATGCAGCGCGACATGGCCAATCAGGGCTACGCCGCGGGCATCGCCGCCGCGGACACAGCCAAAAGCGGCAAGCGCCTCCGCGACCTCGACATCCGCGCCCTGCAGAAGCACCTCGTCGAAATCGGTAACCTACCCGAAGCTGTCCTCCAGCACAAGGACTCCTTCCCCCTCCCCGACGGTGACATCCGCAAGGCTGTGCAGAACATCGGCTACGCCACTAACCCGGAGGAAGCAGGCGTCTGGCTCGCCATCATTCTCACCCACCGCGAAACTGCCCGCCCCCTCCTTCGCCAGCGCTACGCCGCCGCGCCCGCACGCCAAAAGCTGATGTACGCGAACATCCTCGCCTTCCTTGGCGAGAAGGAAGTGGTCCCATTCCTGATCGAGGCCCTAGACAACGTGAAGCAATGGGACGCCCGCATCCTCCAAGGCAAGATGGCTGAATACGCCCATCTCCCCACCCCCATCGACACTCTGATCCTCGGCCTCGGCCGCACCCGCGCCCCACAAGCCCTCCCTGCTCTCCTTCGCAAACTCGACGCCCTCGACCGATCCGTCACCCTATCCCACCACCGCGCCCTCGCCATCGCCCTGGAACAACTCGCCGATCCATCCGCCGCCGAGCCTCTTGCCCGACTGCTCGCCAAGCCCGGCATGCGCGGCCACGTCATGAAAGGTGTCGAGCCCCTGGTAGACGCCGACATGGACGCCCGCCGCCGCATCGGTCCGCTGCGCGAAATCGTCCTCGCCCGAGCTTTGTACCGCTGCGGCGACCATCAAGGACTCGGCGCCGCCATCCTCAACGAATACCGTTCCGATATCCGTGGCCTCTTTGCCCGCCACGCCGCCGCCGTCCTCCGCCTGATCCCGTAACAGCGTTACGGCTTGAGTTTGCTCTGGAAGAACTCTACGTACTTCTGCACCGGGAATGCGGGATGATCTTCACGCAGCAGCACCGTGCACTCCACGCCCAACTTGTCCGCCTTCTCCTTCAGCACAAAACCGAACTTGGGATGGTGAATGTGCTGTTCCCCCGTGGAGTTCTCCGGAAGCGGATCGTTTCGTTGGCTGAAGTATACGAGAATC
The DNA here is from genome assembly GCA_937952345.1 of uncultured Acidobacteriota bacterium. Lineage (GTDB taxonomy): Bacteria > Acidobacteriota > Terriglobia > Bryobacterales > Bryobacteraceae > CADEFT01. The sequence continues at coordinate 5,258 of CALFYN010000030.1, read as the reverse complement.
GGCGGATCATCCGCCGTGAGGTGATTGATGGCGGAAGAATCCTCGAACAGGCGGACCAATCGGGGATTCTGGTCGTCGGCCGGCGAACTCATGCCGAAGAACTGCACCAGGGCCGGATGGACCTGGTTGGTACTCATCAACTTTTTGATGAAGCGGGGGTCGTAGGAAGACTGCGCGTTAAACGGAGCCACCGCTGCCAACCGAGTCGACTGGCGCAGCACGGGATCCACGTTCTTCCCATCGGCAAGATCGTCGTGATACGCAAGCCACTGCGAAATCCCCGCGCCCGCCGAGCCACCGAAAGCACCCACCCGCTTTGCGTCAATGTGGTATCGCTGCGCGTGCAGCCGTAGAAACTGCAACGCCCGTGCACTATCCAGCATCTGCGCCGGATAGGTAGCAATGTCCGACAGCCTGTAATTTGCCGCCGCGACGGTGATTCCGGCAGCGCGCAGTTTGTGCAGCAACTCTACGTTGATGGTTCGCTTGTCGCCCGCCCGGAACCCTCCGCCATGGTAGTAAATCACCAGCGGCGCCGGTCGCGCGCTCTTGGCCAGCCATAAGTCCAGCACGTTGCGCTCATGTGGCCCATAGCGCACATCGGCGTGATCGGGTGCCGGAGCTTGCGGACGTTGCTGAGCCGGCGCACCCGCCAGGCCAGCACAGAGCAGAACAAGTAGTGAGCGGCTCATGGTTCCCACAATCATATACTCTATTGCGCGCCAATCATTTTCAGGATGCGCTCGAGCGCCGGATGCGAATCCGCCACGCGGTCAGAAGTATGCGTCTCCAGGCCGAAATACCCCCGGTACCCATCCGCCTCCAGGGCGCGAAATAGCGCCGGCCAATCGGTACCGTCGCCCGTGCCCAGAATACTCTTGCCTTTGATCTGCACATTGCCGATCCGTCCCACCGGCAATCTGCGGTATCCCTCGGGAAACGCCCGTTCCTGGCCGGATGCATTCCCCGGATCCCAATTCAACCCCACAGTTGCCGGCAGCAGCTTCATGATCCCTTCGATCTCGACGCATGTGTTCACATTGCACGACGATTCGTTCTCCAGCAGCAGTTGCACACCTTCACGCGCCGCGATCTCCGCCATCGGCGCGATGAACTCCGCGATCCTCGGGAACAGCGCTACCGGCTCCGCCACACGCCGGAAACTGAAACAGCGGATCTTGCCACACTGCGCCCGTTGGGCCAACCCGATGACTTTCCGCAAGTCCTCCATCCGGTTGGTGAAGCGAGCCGCCTCCTGCGGCCCTGGCTTTCGCACCGGTGTCGTTCCCGGTATCGGGCAAGCCAGCAGCCCGCTGTCGATAAACGAGATCAGGAGCCCGTTATCTGCCAGTTCCCGCACCGCCGACGCCTGCTCCGCCTCTGGCAAATCCCAATAACCGCGCTTTGTCCCCGGCACGGAACGCAGTTCCACCCGCCGCAATCCGTAGCGCCTGGCGAAGGCAATCGCTTCCGCCGGGGTCCGGGCCACCTCATCGGCGATGTAACTAATGCGCTCGCGTGGAATGCGTTGCGCGGAAACCGGCAGGCAGAACCAGGGAAGAGCGAGCAAATTGCGACGGAGGATCATCTCAGTAGAAACACTTAACTCTGGACGGATGAATCTTAGCACGGCTAGGCAATCTCCCCGCTAAACTCCATCTTTGGTTCTACCGATTCATAGGTGACGCACTTCACAGAGTTTTTCTGCCTGTGGAGCAAGGACGGAAACACACATGAAACGGTACTTGTGGATACTGGCTCTGGCAACTGCAGCCGTGGCCCAGGAAGCCGCGGTGGAGCTTGCCACTCCCACGCTCGGCTACATTTTCGATGAGCAGGCGAGAGCCCTGCGGGCAATTGAAGGGGTGCCGGGAGCGGCAGCCATCGGTGGTCCAATGCATCTTGGCGCGGGACTCGACTATGTCGCGGTCTCGCCCAGCCGCAACTATGCTTTCGGATACGAATCCGGAGCGGAATCGATGCTGCTCCTGCGCCTGGATGGCATTACCGGAGCCTCGACTATCAGTACGCTGCCGCGCGCCAGAGCATGGTTCAGCGCCTCGGGCGAAGTGGCCGCCTTTGATCTTGGGGATCGCGTCGAAACATGGGGAGGTTTGCCCAACCAGCCGCGGCGCATCGGCGAGATCGCCACTGGCGGCCTTTCCATCGACCGCCTTGCCGTTTCCGACGACGGAGGCATGGTCGCCGCGCTGGCAGCCGGTGATCTGTACCGGCTCACCACGGACTCGCCGGAACTTCTCGCCCAGGGGGTCCGGGACGCAGCCTTTCAGCGCGGCACTCGCGACCTGATGGCTCTCGCAGCTACTCGCCTCGTCCTGTATGGCAAGGCAGAAGCGGAGAACGAGCGAATCCTAGTCTCGGGGCTTGATGACGCACGGGCTTTCGCCATCTCCCGCGACCAGAAGAAGGTGGCCATCGCCGGAACCGACGTGACCATTGCCGCCCTCCACACGGATCAGTTCACGCATCTCGAAACAGGCGAAACCAGCTTCGATACCATCGCCCGGGCAGAAGGCGACGCGGTATTCCAACTGCGCTCCGCGAGTGGAGAAATCTGGCTGCTCGACGCCGATACTGAGCCGCGCCTGCTGGCGCTGGCGACAAGGGGGGATCAATGAAATTTCGCGGCCTACTCGCTCTGACCATCGCCGGCTGCCTGCTTCCAGCCGTTCTTCCCGCACAGATTCGCACCAATGCCGGGTTCCGCCAGAAGAGCATTCCCGCCAACGACGACGGCTCGGCGCCGATCGAGGCGCTCGGCTGGACGGCCAACTTCTTCGGCCGCCTCCGCAGCACTGTCTTCGTCAACAACAATGGCAACATCACTTTCGATGCCGCGCTGCCCACGTTCACTCCGTTCGGACTCACTAATACCGGGCGCGAGATCATCGCCCCGTTTTTCGCCGACGTGGACACCCGGCCGCAGGGCTCGGCGCTGGTCACCTATGGCCATGACACCATTGATGGACGCCGCGCGTTCGGCGCCAATTTCATCAACGTCGGCTACTATGACCGCCATCTCGACAAGCTGAACAGCTTCCAGGTAGTGCTCATACAACGCGAGGACACGGGCGACGGCAACTTCGATATCGAATTCAACTACGAACAGATCCTTTGGGAGACTGGCGACGCCAGCGATGGCGTGAACGGCTTCGGTGGCACTTCCGCCGCGGTCGGATGGTCAAACGGCTCGGGCCAGCCCGGCACTTTCTTCGAACTCGCCGGATCCCGCATCCCCGGATCGTTCCTCAGCGGAGGGTCGAACAGCCTTGTTCGCGGACGAACGCCGGGCATCAACGGGCGGTCCGGCCGCTGGATATACCGCGCCCGCGGCGGCACCATCATCCCGGCTTTATCCATCACCAGCGGATGCCCCGCGCCGAACGGAACCGCGGGCCGCGCATACACCCACACCTTCGCCGCCGAGGGAAGTAAGCCTCCCTATCGCTGGTCCATGACCCCGGATCCCAACAGCACTCTGCCGAATCTGTCGCTCAGCGGCGCCGGGGTGCTCAGCGGCACTCCATCGCAACTGGGAACCTACTTCTTCACGGTCCGCGTCAGCGCCACCGATGAAGATGGTGAGACTACCGTCTCCCAGCGGTGCTCCGTCACCATCGATCCTCCGCCGATTACCTTCACCTCGAACAGTACTTTGCCCTCCACCGTCGCCGGCGAACGCTATCAGGCACAACTGCGCGCCGCAGGAGCACCGGGAACAGTTCGTTACGATCTCCATAACTCCACGCTGGCTCCTGGTCTCACCCTAAACTCCAACGGTGTGGTCTCCGGCAGCGCCCTGCTGTCCGGCACGTATCAGTTCTTGGTACGGGCAAGCGCCGATGCCTCGTTGGCATCCATCAAACGCTTCACCTTGAACGTTACCCCCCGGGAACTGACGGTGACCTCCGCCTGCCCGCTCCCCAACGGAACCGGCGGCGTATCTTATGCGCATCAGTTCGCCGCCCGCGGTGGCGTCCCTCCATACCGCTGGTCATTGGCACCCGGCCCGAGCCTCCCCACCGGCCTGGTGCTCACCGCCGATGGCCGATTGAGTGGCCTACCCACCGTCCCACACTGGTGGCCATTCAACGTCGAGGTGCGGGACAGCGCCGGAACCACTAAGGAGATCGGCTGCGGCGTGGTCATCTTGTTCCCCGAAGTTTCGCTCACCAGCGCTTGCCCGCTGCCCGCTGGAACGGCGGGAGTTGCCTATTCGCAGCGGCTGAACGCCAGTGGTGGCACGGCGCCCTACAGCTTCTCCATCGACGGGAGACTTCCCGAAGGTCTGCGACTCGGTTTTGACGGCACCATCAATGGCACTCCTACCGTCGCTGGCCCGTCGCAATTCCGTGTCCGCGTCACCGACAGGCGCGGCCAGACCGCATCGAGTGCCTGCAGCCTCGCCGTAGACCGCGGCGCTTACGGTATTGCCTCCTGCCCGCTTCCCGATGCCTACGCGGGCGAACCCTATTCGCAACAGGTCACGGCGACAGGCGGGAATGAACCCTATCGGTTCAACGAAGCCGCCCCTCTACCTTCCGGCTTGCGCATCTCCACGGATGGCTTCCTCAACGGCGTGCTCGACCGTCCCGGCACCTATCCCGTATCCTTGCGCGTCACCGACCAAACTGGACTCAGTTCCACGCGGAGTTGTAATCTCACCGTGCGCCCGCAAGCCATTCGGGTCACCAACGTCTGCCCGCTGCCTTCCGGCACGCTCGGCCAGGCATACCGGTTTGAATTGCGCGCGGCAGGTGGCGTTGCTCCCTACGAGTACGATTCGAGTGAATTGCCTCCGGGTCTGCGCCTTGTCAACGGCGCACTCACCGGCACCCCCTCTGCGCCGGGCTTCTATCCACTCCTGTTCCGGCTCCGCGACCGCGGCGGCCAATCCACAGTGTTCGAATGCGGTATCGTGGTCGAACTCCCGGAGTTGCCCATGCTTCGAATTACGGGTCTCCCGGCATCGTTGGCACCTGCTTCGGCAGGTCCGCGCTTCACCGTCGAACTTGCGCAGAGCCATCCTTTGCCAGTCGAGGGAGTCGTGGAACTGGATGTGACCGCAGATACCGGTACACCAACCCCTGGCGCCAACCGGCCTGACCCATCCGTCAAGTTGGCCAACGGCCAGTTAACCGCACCCTTCCGCATCGACGCCGGTTCGCGGTCTGCCAGCTTCCAGATTAGCGCCACAGGCACCGTCGCCAGCGTGATCACGGCCAGAGCCACAAAAC
>CALFYN010000029.1 GCA_937952345.1 uncultured Acidobacteriota bacterium | reverse complement strand
CCATGGCCACAGCGAGCGCGTCATTGCCGCCATCGCCGCCGTCAAGAAAGCCATCCCCGATGTCGATGTCGTGGCCGGCAACGTCGGCACCTACGAGGGCGCGAAAGAGCTCATTGATCAGGGCGTCGACGGCATCAAGGTCGGCATCGGCCCCGGCTCCATCTGCACCACCCGCATCGTCAGCGGCGCGGGCGTGCCCCAGATCACGGCCATCCTCGAGTGCTCCAAAGCCGCCAAGGCAGCGGGCGTGCCGCTCATCGGCGACGGCGGCATCAAGTACTCAGGGGACGTGACCAAGGCCATCGCCGCCGGAGCCAACTCCGTCATGATCGGCGGCCTCTTCGCCGGCACCGATGAAAGCCCCGGCGAAACGATCCTCTATCAGGGGCGCACCTTCAAGAGCTATCGCGGCATGGGCTCCATGGGAGCCATGGGCCAGAGCGCCTCCGACCGCTATGCCCTCGACCCGTCCCAGAAGATGGTCCCCGAAGGCATCGAGGGCCGCGTGCCCTACAAAGGCCCGCTCTCGGAAATGGTTTATCAACTCGTGGGTGGCGTGAAAGCCGGCATGGGTTACTGCGGCTGCGCCACAATCCCTGAACTGCAAGAGCGCGCCCGGTTCCTCCGCGTGACCTTCGCCGGTTTGCGGGAAAGCCACGTCCACGACGTCATCATCACCAAGGAAGCACCCAACTACCGGGTGGAACAATAGGGCGCGCCAGGAAGGAGGCGAGCAATGCTGCTTGCCTTATGGCTCGTGCTCTCTGCTCCGGTTGCCGCCGCGCAACTGCAAAGCGTCCCTGTCAGCGCCGTACAGATCGAAGAAGGCTTCTGGTCCGCGCGCCGCAAGGTCAACGTCGAAGTCAGCATCCCCACGCTGCTGGCCCTCTTTGAAGAAAAAGGAATCATGGACAACTTCCGGCGCATCTCCGGCCGGAAGCAGGTGGCCCGCCGCGGCCCGCTGTTCACGGACTCGGACGTCTACAAATGGCTCGAAGCCGTCGCCTTCGTTCTGCAATCCGGGCCCGCCCCCGAACTGCGTCAGAAGGCCGAAGCGGTCATCGACGACATCGTCGCCGCCCAGGAACCGTCCGGTTATCTGAACACCTTCTATTCCAGGGAAAACCGGGACCAGCGCCATACCAACATGCGCCACGGCCACGAACTCTATTGCCTCGGCCACATGCTCCAGGCCGGCACGGCGTGGTATCGCGCCACCGGCGACGCGAAGCTGCTCGACTCCGGCCGCAAGATGATCGACTACCTCATCCGCGAGTTCGGCCCCGGCAGGAAGCCCCTCTTGGAAGGCCATCCCGAAATCGAACTGGCGCTGATCGACCTCTACCGCCTCTCGGGTGAGAAGAAGTATCTCGACCTGGCCCGCTATCTGCTCGATGGCGATCCGCGCAATCTCGAGACCACCACGCCGCGCGACCGCGTGTACCTGTTCACGGTGCGCCCCTTCACCGAGCGCACCAGACTCGAAGGCCATGCCGTGCGCGCCATGTACGCCTGTTCCGGCGCCACCGACTACTATCTCGAAACAGGCGACCCGGCCTATTGGAAGACGCTCCAGACGCTATGGGCCGACATGGCGCAACGCAAGATGTACCTCACCGGCGGAGTCGGCTCACGGGCGCAAGGCGAGGCCTTCGGCGAACCCTACGAACTACCGAACCAGCAGGCCTACACCGAAAGCTGTGCGGCCATCGGAACCATGTTCTGGAACTGGCGCATGCTCCAGGCCACGGCTGAGGCGAAGTACATGGACCTGTTCGAGCGCGCGCTCTACAACGGCGCCAACAGCGGCCTCTCGCTCCAAGGCAATTTATATTGCTACCGCAATCCGCTCGAATTAACCGGCAATCCCGAAGACCGCATCCGCAATCCGTGGTACGACACAACCTGCTGCCCGCCGAACCTGCAGCGCGTCCTGGCCTCGTTGCCGGGCTACTTCTACAGCACCTCGAAGGAAGGCCTCTGGGTGCATCTCTACGACAACAACACGCTCACCTGGAAGGTCAACGGAACGCCCGTGGTCTGGAAGATGAAGACCCGCTACCCATGGGACGGCAAGGTGGAGATGACGCTCGAATCGGGCGGCGGCAGCGAGTTCACGGTCTTCCTGCGCAAGCCCGCCTGGGCGCAAATTCCCAAGGAAACGAAGAACGGCTACATCGCCATGAAGCGAGTCTGGAAACCGGGCGACCGCATCACCCTCGACTTCCCCATCACCGAGCGCCTGACCGTCTCCAATCCCCGGGTCCGCGAGAACCTCGGCAAGGTGGCCGTCGAGCGCGGACCGCTGGTCTACGCCATGGAGGGCATCGATCAACCCGCCGGTGCAAGCCTCTTCGATTGGTCGCTCGACCGCCAGGGCAAGTTCACCAGCGAGTGGGCGCCCGCGATGCTCGGCGGCATCACCGTCCTGCGGCACCCGGCCACTCGCCCCACCGCGGATGCAGCCAGCCAGCCGCTCTATCAGACGCTCGCGCCCAGCGCCAGCACGGTTCCCGGCACCGTAACGCTGATCCCTTATTACACGTTTCATAACCGCGAGATCACACCGATGCAGGTGTGGATCCCTGTGAGGTAAGCACCATGCTACGAAGATCGTTCCTGGCCGCGCCGCTCCTTGCCGCCGCGGCCGATGATGTCCCGCGCGTCGATTACCACGCGCATCCCGAACACGACATGACCGTCGAGAAGGCGCTCGCCATCTCGCGCCAGCGCAACGTCAAGCTCGGCCTTGTCGAGCATGCCGGAGCCAAGGAATCACCCGTATCGCACCGGCTCTCAACAGACGACGAGTTGCGCCGCTGGGTCCGGTCGCTCCAGGGCAAACCCGTCTATTGCGGCATACAGGCCGAGGGCATGGATTGGCCCCGCCACTTCTCGAAGGCCGTGGTCGCGGAACTCGACTACGTGCTCGGCGATGCGCTCACCATGCCGTATGCCGGCAAGATGACAAAGCTCTGGACCGCGGACTTCCACACCACCAACCCACAGGACTTCATGGACCGCTACGTGGACTATCACATCGAGGTGATGGCGAAGCAGCCGCTCGACATCCTCGCGAACCCCACCTTCCTGCCCGCGGCCTTGCAGCCCGATGCCGCGCGCCTGTGGACCGAGCCGCGTATGCGCCGCATCGTCGAAGCCGCGAAGCAATACGGCATCGCCATCGAGATCAACACGAAGTACAACGTGCCGGCGATGCCATTCCTCGAAATGGCCAAAGCAGCGGGGTTACAGTTTTCCTTCGGATCGAATGCCCATACGGCGGACGCCATCGGCGACATCACATGGTGCCTCGAAGTCTGGCAGAAACTCGCGCTCGCTGCTTCGCGCTTCTTCCGCCCTGCACCGGCCGGCAAGAAACCAATACAATTACGGACATTGGCATGAACTCGAACCGGCGTGTATTCTTCCAGACCGCCCTGTCGGCGGCGCCGCTGCTGGCACAGCGCGGCAGAAAGTATCGGACTGCTTTGATCGGCTCCGGATGGTGGGGCATGAACATTCTGCGTGAAGCCTGTGCTTCGGGCGAGTGTACGGCAATCGCCTTCGCCGACCCCGACCAGAGCCAGATGGACAAGGCCGCCGCGCAACTGGCTACCTTCAGCTCCGATCAGGTGAAGCGCTACGGCGACTACCGCGAGATGCTGCGCAAAGAGAAGCCCGACATCGCCATCGTGGCCACGCCGGACCACTGGCATGCGCTGCCGACCATCGATGCCGTGAAGGCGGGCGCGCACGTCTACGTGGAGAAGCCCATCTCACATACCGTCGATGAAGGCAAGGCGATGGTGAAGGCCGCGCGCGAAGCCGACCGCATGGTGCAGGTGGGCTTGCACCGCCGCGTGTCGCCGCACCCCATCACGGGCATGGAGTTCTTGAAGTCCGGCAAGGTCGGCAAGATCGGCATGGTGCGCCTGTTCGCCAACGCCAACGGAGGCAACTGGCAGAAGAGCCCGGACAGCGAGCCACCCCCGGGACTCGATTGGGACATGTGGCTGGGACCCGCGCCGAAGCGGGCGTTCAACAAAGCGATTCATCCGCGCGGCTTCCGCCACTTCCTCGATTACGCCAACGGCACGCTCGGCGATTGGGGCGTGCACTGGATGGATCAACTGCTGTGGTGGACCGACGAGACGCATCCAAAGAGCGTGCACTCCACCGCCGGGCGCTTTGCCCGCGAGGACTCGACCGATGCTCCCGATACGCAGATCGTGACCTTCGAGTTCGAATCGTTCCGCGCCACTTGGGAGCAGCGCCACTACGCCGGCGAAGGGCCGGAGAAGCACCTGATCGGCGCTTACTTCTACGGGACGAACGGCGTGTTCCACATGGGCTGGCGCGACGGCTGGACCTACTATCCGGTGAAGAAGGGCGAACAGCCGATCCATGTGCCGCCGAAGCTCAACGATCCCGACGGGCAGAACATCAAGGAGCTGTGGGCCGACTTCATGGAGTCGATCCGCACGAAGCGCAAGCCGGTGCGCGATATCGAGATCGGGCATCGCGCCACGGCCGCGATTCTGTTGGGCATGGTGAGTTGGCGGCTCGGCCGTAGCGTGGCTTGGGATGGCAAGCAGTGCCCCGGCGATGCGGCGGCGAACAAGCTGTTGCGGCGTCCCTACCGCTCGCCGTGGAAGTACCCCGAGGCTTAACATGAAACCCGGTTTCCGTTTCGATGAGCAGTGGCCTGACGCCGAGGGGACGGCGGGAGTTTCCGCCGACGACACCTACGTCACTTGGTGGGGAAACCCAGGCGGTGATGGTGGCCGTTTCGGAGAAGTCGCCGTCAGTCAGACCATCGAAGATTTCTGGGAGCGCGGGCCGAAGTTTGGGGCGGCGCCCACACCTGTTGTGGACAGATTGTTCGCGGCACTGCAGAAGCACCGGAACAAATAGCTCAGTTCCGTGCAAGGGCGCGGATGGCTTGACCTGGCAGCGCCGCTTCGTTGAGCTTACCTTCGTCCACAACCAGCGTGCCGTTGACCAGCACGTAGCGGAAGCCTTCGGAGTGAACCGCGGGCTTCGAGTAGTCGGAACGGTCAGTGACACGCTGGGCGTCGAAGACCACGAGGTCGGCATCGGCGCCGACGCGGATGCGGCCCTTGTTACGCATGGCGGGAACGCGCTTCTCCAGGCGCTGGGCGGGCATCAGCGACATCTTGCGGATGGCGTCCATCAGCGGCAGGACGCGGCGCTTGCGGACGTACTCGGCGAGGATGCGCGAGTAAGCGCCGGTGGACCGCGGATGGCCGATGCCGGAGCGCAGGATGCCGTCGCTGGCGATCATCGTCAGCGGGCTCACCACTGCGCGCTCCACCATCTCTTCGCTGTTCGTGAAGGTGATCACGCTGCCGCCCGTCTTGCGATAGCGGGCGAAGGATTCCACGGTGAGGCGCTCGCCGGTGGCGGTCCACTGCAGGTCGGGATAGCTGATGCCGAGCCGCTGCTGCCAGCCATCGGCGAAGATGGCCGAGTCGATGGCCGTCTGCCCGGCCGTGTAGGGATAGCACTCGGTGGTGATGTCCATGCCGTGCCGGCGGGCCTCTTCGATGATGCGCAGGAAGTGTTGTGTGTTGCGCCGTGCGCCGCTCGAGTTGAGATGCACGACATGCAGCGCTGCGCCGGTGGAAGCAGCGTAGCCGATGGCGGCGTTCAGACCTTCGACTCCGCTGGCGACGTGAGCATAGGCGGCCACACCGAAGCGGGCCGCGGTGCGGAACAGTTCGATGTACTCGACGGCGGCGGCAGCGGGCGTGTAGGCCATGCCGAAGCCAACGCCGACAGCGCCCTGCTGCAAGCCGCGTTCGATCTGGCGGGCCATCTCGGTGATCTGTTCATCGGTGGCTCGATTGGTGACGGCGGTGCTTGCGGGAAGGAAGCGGCCCGAGTCATTCATCTGGCGCATGCGCACGGGGAGGTGGCCCACGGTGACGCCGTGATGGATGAGCGCCTTGCCACTGCGCGTGGCGTACCATGCATCGATGTCGGCGGCGCCTACTTCGCATTCGAGCGCGCTGGTGACGCCGTCCATGGCTTTGGCGCGGTAGTTCTCGGCGTCCTGGCCATGCGAGTGGAGATCGATGAAGCCAGGGGCCACGATGAGCCCTTGCGCATCGAGGACGCGCTTGCCTTCGAGCGGGGATGCGCTCATGGCCACGATCTTGCCGTTGCGAAGGCCGAGGTGGCGGATGGCATCGACGCCCGTCTCGGGATCGAGCACGCGCCCGCCGGCGATCACGACATCGTACGTCTGCGCATGCGCCGAGAGGGCCAGCAGCAGGAGCGCGAAGGTCACTTCGCCGGCTCCAGGACGGCCACGTCCTTGAACCAGATGTTGGTCGTGCGCTTGTTGTGCAGTTGGAGGATCACATGGCCCTGCTTGCGGCCTTGCGTATCGTTGGGAAGATCGAGCGTCTTGATGCCGTTCAGGTGGAACACGATGCGGTCGCCATGGGTGGAAGCGACGAGTTCGTTCCAGTCGTTCTTCTTCATGGCGGCGTTGTCGGAGGGGCCATCCACCCAGCGGCGGCCACCGACTTCGAACAGCCCGCCGGTGCCCTTCTGTTCATCGATCTCGACTTCGTAGCCGGCGTGCGTCTTCGGATCGGCGCGCACGAAGAAGCCGCTGTTGGCATTGCCCGTGGGTTCGAGCTTGAAGCGCACGCGGAGCGTGGCGTCGCCGAAGGAGCGGTCATGGACCAGGAAGCCGCCCTTCTCTTCGTTGGGCACGCTGACGGCGTGGAAGGCCCCGTTTTCGATGGTCCAGTTGCCGGGGCCTTGCTTGGTCCAACCATTCATGGAGACGCCGTCGAACAGCGGTTTCCAGACGTGCTTGCCGTTGTCCTGGATGCGGATGTTGCGCCAGCGCACCTCGACGGGTTTGGGGCCTTTGTATTGGTGCACCTGGAGGCCGATGAAGCCGGTGAGGTCCATGGAGTCGATGAGGTCGGCGCAAGGGACGCCGTTCACCCAGACGCGGATGTGGTCGCCTTTGGCTTCGATGCGATAGCGGTTCCACTGGTTGTCTTTGAATGCTTTGCTGGCCACGGGATCGGTGGCGATGTTGTGGAGCCAGCCGCGGCGCGCTTCGTCGTAGATGCCGCCCGATGCGCCGGATTTCTCGGTGGCCGTTTCGACCTGATAGCCGTAGACGCGGCCCGCCGGGTGTTTGCGCTCGACGATGGTCTTGCCGTTGTTGGTCATGACGGCGGTGTCGGCCGGGTAGCGGTGGGCGCGGATCTGCACGCCGGAGTTGAGCGCGGGGTCGGTCTTGGTTTCGTATTCGAGGACGAAGTCGCCGTATTCCTTGTCGGTGCAGAGGAAGGAATTGGGGCTGCCTTCGGCGGTGGTGCCGACGATTTCGCCGTTCTCGACTTTGTAAGTGGCTTTGCCGTTGCACTGCGTCCACCCTTTGAGATCCTTGCCGTTGAACAAGGGCTGGAAGCGGCCTTGCGCCATGAGCGCGGCGGCGCAAGCGAGGAAGAGAGCGAGGCGTAACATGGCCCCAGTATAGTGGAGGTTAGCCGTTGCAGTACGGGATCGTGTAGGAGGTTACGCCCCGACTCGTCGCTTCTACGGTTACCTACTCCAGAGTGCCATCAAACGGAATCGTCACTGGAAGTCGACGATTTGGGCCGGCGCGAAGGTCTGAGGGCCCCGTGCGGCCTTCTGGTAGATCGGGAAAGTTCTGGAGGCGTGTTCTCCGCTGATGAGGTGCCTGTGGGCATCTCTGGCTTCATATGCCGAAGTGATCCAGTAGCCGTCGTCGTAGGCTTGGCGGATGAGTTCTGCTCTTCCATCGCCGTCCAAGTCATGGCACTCGCCGATACTGTCCACGTCTTGTGCGTTCGATCTATTCCGGAGAACTGTATCATGTTATCTCTCTCCACGAAGCGCACCATCGTGACGCCCACGCGTGCGGCACCGCCGTCCCACGGGGCGACGCGGAGCACTCGCATGGGGAAACGCTTCGAGAGCTCGCTCTGCTTCAAGGGCAGGTAGCCGCGCATGTATGCGGCGCCAGTGGCTGGGAGCAGCAGGGTAACCACCACGCTCAGGACCGATGACCGTTGCACGAACTCAGCGTAGCCCATTGAGGACGAAAGTTGGCGATATCCGGGGGAGACTGGCGGCTAGCCGGCCCGGCGAAGCTCGTCTCGAATCACTCGCCGCAGAGTCGTCTCGAGGGATTCCCGCTTCTCGTGTATGAATCTGCGCAGCGCCTCATTCATAAGGGTCTGGTAATTTCCTCCTCCTGCGTCATCGACCTGCTGGCGAAACCATTGCAGAACGTCGTCATCCAGCCGGATTGTGACTCTGGTCTTTCCCGGCGGCGTCTTTAATACTGGTCCGCGCTTGCCTTTGCTGAAATCATATTCCTTCTTCATATTGCTGCGCCTCCCTGCGTGTCGCCGGACGGGCTGAGATCAGCCGAACCCGCTTATCGCGCCATGTATAGACCACCACGAGAATGCGGACCAGGGAATCCATGCCAATGCTTACCCAGCGCTCTTCGTCCGCTCCCTCATCGCGAACGGATATCGCTCTCGCATCCTCGAGCGCAGTCACCGCATCGGAGAACCTGACGCCGTGCTTGCGGAGATTGGCCCTCGCCTTCGCGGGATCCCATTCGGCCTCCATCCTGTGCACCATTGTACACCGCACGGGATAATGCTATGAAGCGTGGCCGCAGTTTGCGAGCCACTTGGCTGTATCACGCGCGAGGATGAGATCTGCCGCCGGGTAGTCCCCTGCGGAACGTGGTTAGATCGACAATCGCCCGCAATGCTGTAAAAGCCCCAAAGAAGAACAATCCTTACGTTCATGGGAAGCCTATGCGACTCGTCTTCCCTCTTTCGTTCACGCTTGCGGCGCAGACTCCGGCAGAATGATCCATGATGAATGTGCACCACACTGGTGCAGGCGGTATGCTGGAGATATGGCAACCCGGCGTAAGACGGCTTCGACAAGATCGGTCAGGCAGAGCGTGACAATCCCCGCAACACTGGTGGGAGCGGTCCGCCGCACGGCAAAGGAACAGCACCTTACGATGAGCCGAGCCCTGGTCGTCCTTGCAGAACGCGGGGTGCGTGCCGAAGCCGAGGCCAAGGAGCAACTGAAAGCCAGCTACAACCGGTTTCTCGCTGAGAACGATCCAACCCTCAAGAACGAAGCTGGCAAGGACTTGATCCGCGCCATCTTCGGGACGGACGCCATTGCCGAAGATTCAGTTCGCTAGCCTGCCGCGGCCACTTTGGCAGCATCTATTGCGAAGGGTCGACGAGCGGCGAATCTCACTGGCCGATCTGGTGGCGCTGCAAGAGTGGGTGAAGACCGGTCCGGTCGCGCCGCAGGGTAATTGGTACAAAGACTTCGGCTCATT
>CALFYN010000028.1 GCA_937952345.1 uncultured Acidobacteriota bacterium | reverse complement strand
CTCGAGAATAAGCCGCCCGCCGCATCCATCCTGCTCAAGCTGACGATAGTCTCCACGCTTGCTCTTTTTGCCGGTTCAGTGATTTTTGAGCGATTGAAGAAGCGCTTTTACGATTTCCTCTAACTCCCGCGGTACGTGCCGGCCATCGGGGACGGTTCCCTCAACGCGTTGGGAGCAGTTCGATGAGGGCGCCCTTACCCCCGGTAATCCCGGGGCGAGCACCCATACTGCCGCCGGAACACTGTGGCGAAATACTGGCTGGAGGCAAACCCGCACTGCAGCGCCACGTCCGTAACATGCTCCCCCGGCCGGGCCTGCAGCAGTCGAGCCGCCCGTTCCAACCGGCACCGGTTCACATAGTGCATCGGGGTCAGATTCGTCAGCAATTTCACATGCCGCACGAACTGCGTTACCCCCAACCCGCAGGAGGCAGCCATCCCGTGCACTGTCCAATCCAATTCCGGATGTTGCTCCAAATCCCGGAGAAACAACTGCACCGTGCGCGAGGCCGTGGACAAGCTCCTGTCCAGCCGGGGCTTCCGTTCCCGAAACAACTCGAGCAACAGCAGCAATAATTCGTTCGCCCGCACCGTCACGCTCGAAACGGCGCTGTGAGCCCCATCGGATTCCACGCTTTGCGCGATCGCCTGAAAGCATCGCCGCAAGTCCGCCGAAGCCCGCCAGACTGCCTGCTCCGTGTGCCGCAGCACGTCGGTCAATTCAGCAAGATCTTCCGCGCTCAACAGCAGCCAAGGCGGCCATTTCCATTCCTGGTTCGGACGCCGCACCCCCACATCCAGAATCAGCCAGTGCAGGCGGCTCGCGCCCACATGCGGATTCCCAACGCGATGCAGTTGCCACGGCCGGGTGACAGTCAAATCCCCAGGCTGCAACTCGAATTCCTTCCGGTCCACGGCAAACGAAAACGCCCCGCTCTCGAGAAACGTGATCTCCACGCCTTCATTGCGGTGCCAGGGCAGTCCCCAATACTGCTCTCCCGCCCCGTCCCAGAAACCCACCGTCTTCAAACCCGGCAGTGCCCCCGAAGGCAGGCGTTTGCCCGGATAATGCCCGTGCACCAGCGCTTCCAGCCGAACGCTCTTGCGCTGCCAGGCAGCAATCAGCGGCAGGCACGCATCCGCCTGAAACGTCTCATCCTCGCCGCGAAAAATGGGAACAAGCTTCGCCATCGCCGATGTTCAAATTCTTTCACTGAACGATTCCGGACGACAACATTCTACATCCTGGCTAAACTCTCCAGGCAAGGAGTCTTATTCATG
The DNA here is from genome assembly GCA_937952345.1 of uncultured Acidobacteriota bacterium. Classification (GTDB taxonomy): domain Bacteria; phylum Acidobacteriota; class Terriglobia; order Bryobacterales; family Bryobacteraceae; genus CADEFT01. The sequence continues at coordinate 6,509 of CALFYN010000028.1, read as the reverse complement.
TCCATTGACGTAGGCGTCAATCTCGAATTCATTCGCTGTGAGGACAAGCCGTTCGCCGAAGGGGTGCGGCGCGCGGCTGAACTTGGATTCCGCTACGTGGAACCCATGGTGCACAATGGCCGCGAACTGCTCAGCGAAGCCGGCTACTTCCATTCCTTCTCCATGGACAATGACCCGCTGGAGATGAAAGACACACTTCAGGCAAACAACGTCGTGGCCTCTGGCCTGAGTGCGCACACGCCCCTGATGCGGCCCGAAATCAGCGTGCCGTACCTCGAGAAGGCTATCCGGCTGGCCGCCGCCATCGGCGCAAACGTCGTCAACACCGACGAAGGGATACGCCCCGCATGGCTCGAAGACGAGGAATGCTTCCAGGTCATGCGCTACACCCTCAAGAAGACCCTGCAAATCGCCGAGCGTTACGGAGTCCACATCGCCATCGAACCGCATCAGAGCCTGACGAAGAAAACCGAAGGGCTGCTGCGCATCGCCACGCTGGTGAAATCGCCGAACCTGCGCATCAACTACGATACGGGCAACGCCTTCCTCGGCGGTGAGGATCCCTACGAAGGCTTGCGAGCCGTACTCCCGTTGCTTGTGCATGTGCATGCGAAGGATATCTCCATCCGTCAGGCCGAAACGGAGAAAGGCAAAGTCACGGGAACCCCCGTCGGCTGCGCCTGTGGCGAAGGTGTCATCGATTGGGCCCGTGTCGTCCACATCCTGAGCGAAGGCGGCTTCCACGGCGTTCTCTCCGTCGAGTGCGGCACGCCGAAACAGGCGGCAGACAGTCTCAAACACCTCGGCGCGGTTCTCCAACCCGTCATGGCCACGGTGCACTGAAAGGAGCCCACCATGGAAACCACACGCAGATCCATGCTTGCGGCCACCGCTGCATCCTACACGCGCATTCTTGGCGCGAATGACCGGTTGCAACTCGGCGTCATCGGCACTGGCCCGCGCGGCCAGTATCTGATGAAGGAGTCCGGCCGCATCGGCGCCGGCTTCGCCGCGGTGTGCGATATCTACAGCGCGCGTGCCGACCAGGCGGCAACCATCGCCGGGGGCGGAGTAAAGACCTACAAGGATCACCGCCAATTGCTCGAACACAAGGAGATCGACGCGGTCATCGTCGCCACGCCAGACCATTGGCATGCGCCGGTAGCCATCGACGCCTGCAAAGCGGGCAAGGACGTGTACGTCGAAAAGCCCATGGTGCACACGCCCAAAGACGGACAGGCGCTGGTGAAAGCAGCGCGCGAGCACAAGCGCATCGTGCAGGTGGGCATGCAGGCCCGCGCCGTTCCGCACTACCAGATCGCTCGCGACAAGTACATCGGTTCGGGAGCTATGGGCAAGATAGGCCTCATCAAGACCTGGTACAACGGCAACAATGGCTATATCCAAAAGCCACCTTCCGGGATGGAGCAAAAGCCCGAGGGACTCGATTGGGAGCGCTGGCTCGGTCCCGGCCCGAAGGTGGCCTGGAACCCGGACATCTACTTCAGCCCCTACAAGTGGCTCTACTACGATGGAGGCATGATCATGGGGATTGGGATTCATGTCATCGACTCGGCCCACATGCTACTCAATCTGCACAAGCCATCGGCCGCGGTGGCCGGCGGCGGCATCTATCATTTCCCCGACCGCGATACGCCGGATGTGATCAACCTCGTGCTGGAGTACCCGGAAAAGGTGAACGTCACCTTCGAGGCCGAGATCATGACCACCGGATGGAAGACCACGGCCGGACTGGAATTGCGGGGTACGGGTGGCCTCCTCACCATCAACCGTTACGACCGCGCGCTTGGCTTTGATTATCAGCCGCACCCAAAGAACAGCAGCGTGGCGGCGGGGCGGGGACCAGGCGATCCATCCAGCGCCGAATGGCTGCTCCGCAACTGGATGGAATGCATCCGCACTCGCAACAAGCCGCTTGCCAACGAAGAAGAAGGCTACTACAGCGCTGTGGCGTGCTTCATGGGAAATCTCGCCTACCGCCGCAGAATGCGTGTGCCCTGGGACAACAAATGGGATCTGCCCGCATGAGAAAGGAACCGCCCATGCCATCACAACAGGAATCACGGCGTGCCTTCATCGCAGCATCGACGATGATGGCGGCGGCCTCGTATAGCCGCGTACTTGGCGCCAATGACCGCGTCCGCATCGGCATCGTGGGATGCGGCGGCCGCGGCTCTTACCTCATGTCCGAGGCGAATAAGTGTCCCAACATCGAGTGGGTGGCCGTGTGCGACGCCTGGGACCAGCGCCGCGACGAAGCCGTCGCCAAGACCGCTGAAACTGTGCAGAGGTACGAAGACTACCGCCAACTGCTCGACCGCAAGGACATCGACGGAGTCATTGTCGCTACATGGGACAACACCCACTCGCGCATCGCCATCGATGCCTGCCGCGCAGGCAAGGATGTGTATGTCGAGAAGCCCATGACCTCGCGTCCCGAGCAGGGCCCGCCGCTGGTCAATGCCGTGCGCGAGACCGGACGCATCTTGCAGACGGGCGTGCAGCAGCGATCCACACCGCACTTCGCTGAGGCGAAGGAGCGCTTCTTCTCGAGCGGCAGAATCGGCCGCGTCCACATGGTGCGCACCGTGTGGAACAACAACAGCGGCTATCGCTTCGCGCCTCCACCAGGCATGGAGCAGAAACCCGCCGGGCTCAACTGGGAGGCATGTCTCGGCTCTCTGCCAATCATCCCCTGGGACCCAAAGCGGTACTTCAATCGCTTTTCCTACATGGATCTCTGCTGCGGCCAGACCGGCGGGCTGTTCGTACACATGGTGGATGTCGTGCAGTGGTTCCTCGGCATCACCAGGCCTGCGAAGGTGACCTCGCTCGGTGGAATCTACGAGTTCGACGATGGCCGCGACACGCCGGACAACATCAACCTGATTGCCGAGTATCCCGAGAAGATGACTGTCTCCTTCGAAGCTACGGTCACTGATCGCGTCGGCCCCGAGTCCGCGGATATTGTGTTCTTTGGCAGCGGCGGCCGCTTGCATATCTTCCGCTCCGGCTATCGCTTCCTTCCCGCCGGCGGCACGTTGCAGGATGCCATTCTCGGGGCGGGCACGCGCGATGCGCACATGCAGAATTGGATCGACTGTATTCGGTCGCGTAAACAGCCGAACGCCACAGCCGATCAGGGCCACTACGGAGCCATGGCCTGCCACATGGGCAATCTCGCCTGGCAACAGAGCCGCATCGTCACGTGGCGCGAAGAGTGGAACATATGAGGCTCGTTCTGTTTTTACTGCCCGCCGTGCTGATGGCGCAGGCAGTTCCTGACACGCCCTACTTCGAGAAAGACAAGATCCGCGCTCTCATCTTGACGGGCCGCAACAATCATGACTGGCGCGCCACCACACCGTTCCTGCGGCAGATCCTTGATGCCACGGGCCGCTTCGATGTCCGTGTCACGGAGGAGCCGATGACAATTGGTGCGGAGTCGCTGCGTCCCTACGATGTGCTGATCGTCAACTACTGCGGCCCGCGCTGGAGCGTGGCGACGGAAAAGGCGGTCGAGGACTTCGTACGCTCTGGCAAGGGTCTGGTGGCAATTCATGCTGCCAGCTATCCCTTCGGCGATGTGGAAGTTCTGGCCGAGAAGATGGGCCGCACGGGCGTCCATCAGAAGCCTTGGCCCGAGTGGGCGCGCATGATCGGCGCCCGATGGGACTCGGCCGAACCAAAGACCGGACACGGTGCGCGCCACGCTTACAAAGTCACCTGGAAAGACACGGCGCATCCCATTGCCGCCGGTATGGACGCGCAGTTTCTCATCAGCGATGAGCTGTATCACAACTTCCGGCTGGAGCCCGGAATCCACGTGCTGGCCACGGCGTTCGACGCATTGGACAAGCGTGGCACCGGCAAGGACGAACCGCTCCTGTGGACCGTGGGTTACGGCAGAGGCCGCGTTTTCCACACTGCTCTGGGCCATGATCTGGCGGCGATGCAGGCGCCGGGTTTTGTGGCATCGTACGCACGAGGCGTCGAATGGGCCGCACGGAACACGGTTTCGCTACCCGCGCACATTGATCTGAGTCCGAAGGACAAGGATGCCGTGCGTGTCCTTGTCGTTACCGGAGGCCACAGCCACGAGGCCTCGTTCTACACGCTGTTCGAAGGCAACCGCAAGATCCGGGTCAATGTCGATCCGCATCCGGCAGCCTTTCGCCGCGACATTCGCAAGTCCTACGATGTTGCCGTTTTATATGACCTGATGGCCACCATGCCCGATGCGCACAAAGCCAATCTGAGAGCATTTGTCGAAAGTGGCAAGGGGGTCGTGGTACTGCATCATGCTCTGGCCGACTTCGCCGATTGGGAATGGTGGTGGCGCGAAGTCACCGGCGGGCTCTATGACCTGAAACAATCAGGCTTCCAGCATGACCTGGAACTCGTTGTGACGCCCACGGGCGCGCATCCCATCGTCAAAGGCGTGCCGGAGATGCGTATCTACGATGAGACGTACATCCGCGTATGGCAATCGGACGCCATTCAGCCGCTACTCACGCTCGATCATCCCACCAGCGATAAGGTCGTCGGTTGGATCGGCCCATCGAAGCAATCGAAGGTAGTCGTGCTGCAACCGGGCCACGGCCGCGAAGCCCACGAAAGCCCTTGGTACAAGACCCTTGTCGAACGCGCCATCCTGTGGAGCGCAGGCCGTATGTAGCCGTCAGTGTGCGTTGTTGCAAACCTGCCGCCAGTGAGCGCTCCAGCACATCGCGCCGGCTTTCAAAGCCGGGGTTGCTCTTGCCTTGAAGTTCCGATGGCCACGCGAACAGAATCACCGTGAGAACATTTTCGCAAAGCTGTTCCAGGACACCGGGCGGCCATGGATGGGCACGATGGTGGCTGGTTGTACCGCAAGCCGGCGGATATGATCGAATAGCGCCTTGTTCTCTGGTGTGGGAGTACCCGTGCCGGGCGGGTCAAAGAGGTCGGCTTCAATGGCGATGCGCTCGTTCGGCAAGTACACCATCAGCATTCCCTCAACATGTGCCAGTGGCTGCACGTAAGAGACGTGCATGGTGCGTGATCCGTCGGCGAGTGTGTAGTTCTCGCGCACGGTCTCATATTGATAGCCCTCGCTCAACTCCGTCGGCGGCCACAGCGAGACCATATCCGGCGCAAGTGTTCGCGGCGCGTAGTTCAGGAAATCCCGGTTGAAGAATTCGAAGTTCTTCCATTGCGTGATGATGGTGGCCCCGATGTGCATGTAGGTGCGCAGTCCGCCGGCGTGATCGAAGTGTTGATGCGTATTGACGACGTAGCGGATCGGCTTGTTGGGGATGCGCTTCACTACTTCTTCGATGACAGCCAGGCTGCGCGCTTCGTCAAGCGGCGCTTCGACCACGGCGATGTACTTGTCGAATTCGACGGCCACGCTGTTATGCGATCCGCCCCCGAGCAGGTAAACCCCATCGGCGAGCTTCGTAGTCTCGACCTTGACGGAGTGATCCGCGGCGCGCACGCCGGCGGGGACGGCGACGGGATCGGGACACACGTTGGCTTGCACGCGGTCAAGCTTGCCTCCAAATCCGTTATGTCCCGCGCTCACGTTCAGCGTTCCGAAGTTGTCATCCCAACCATCGTGGTGATGCCACACGGTGGGGAAGCGAATGCCGTTGCCTGCATCGATGTAGGTATCATCAGCGAACTCGTGTTCGTAGTTCATGTCGCCGAGCACCGGATCCGGCACCCATGTGTGGATGCGCTGCAGCAGGTTGCGCGGGTTGATGGTGGCATCGATGCGGTACTTGCCGAACATCGTGATGGAGACCACCGTGACCTTCTCGGGAGTGGTGGTGTGGCCGTCGCGGCCCATTTCGCCGAGTTCCCAGCGCCATACGGCTTTGGGATTGGCTCCGGGGAGTTTGGCGGCCTTCAGAAAGCCATGAGGGTTGAGCCAGAGATCGACTTGCCAGCGTTCGGCGTCTTCGGGCGGTGCTGCTACAGCGGGGCCGCCGCCATCGATGTGCCAGCCGATGCGTCCGTTGACGGCGAAGGTCTGGTTGCGCTGTCTCTGAATGGGTGTCCCACCGCGCCAGCCTTGCCCGTATTTCCAGGAGGCGGGGTTCTTTCCCGGCGCACGCTCGAAGCGTTCGAGCATTGTGCCCGCCTCCCAATTCATGGTGCGGGTGAAGTTCTCGAGCGCTTCGCCGCGCGGCCAATCGACGTTCCACGCCGACTCCCGCTGCTGCCCGACGATGCCCGCGTAGGCCGTGCCGGAGATCGTCACGCAGCGCAGTTTGTCCGCGCCGATTGCCTTTTCCGCGGCCGCGAGCACGGGCTTCGGATCGACGTAACCGTGTGGAAGTTGAGCCCACGTGGGGACCGTAAGGAGCAGCGCGAGAGCATGCATCGAAGCTACTTCGCGGTGAAGGTGACCGAAGCGGAGTGGTTCTCCCACTCGAGTGTGAGCTTACCGTTGGCGCCGCCCGTGCCGGCGAGTGTGTACTTGAGTTTCTCCACCATCGCCG
>CALFYN010000027.1 GCA_937952345.1 uncultured Acidobacteriota bacterium | reverse complement strand
CCCCCCAACTCCTGCCCCCATCGCACGCCCCCTCGCGCGCCTCCCCAAACCGCTCCCCCCGGCCCCCCAGCCCATCGAAGCAACCATCCCCGCACCCATCGTCAACCACAGACTCCCGCTCCTTCACGTCGAAGTCCTCTACGCTCTCCACCGCGCCGCCGCCGACCTCGGCGAACCCATCCAGGTCAGCCGCCGCGACAACACCATCGTGATCGAAGGCGTCGTCGACACACGCCCCCGCCTCCGCCAAATCCTCCTCGCGCTCAACGAAATCGAAGCCGGCCCGCTCCTCACCATCCGCCTCCAGGCCGCCGAGGACGTGCCACCACTCCCCCCCACCCAACCAACCCTCACCCTCGACCCGCCCCCCGCCGTCCCCGCCATCCTCCCCCTTCTCGAATCGCACGGCATGCGATTTTCCATCGCCATGGCGCACACGGCAATCGTCCAATCCACCACCGCGCTCGATCACGCCTGGGCCATCCGCCGCCTCGAAGCCGCGCTCCCCCCCGAGGACCGCGAACATCTCCCCGCCATCGGCCGCTGGCTCCTCAATGAAATCCGCACCAACCACGAAGAAGCCATCGAATCCAGCCGCCAATCCATTCGCACCATCCTCACACCCATCCTCGTCCTCGACACGGAACCACAACCCCCGCCCGCCATCTCCTCCTTCGACCGCGCCTTGCTCATCCGCGATCTCGTGCATTCCCTATTTGCCGGCCGCCGCTCCCCCGAAGGTTTCTCCACCCTGCAAGCCATGCTCACCGCCCTGCATTCCCTCCTGCGAATTAAATCCCTCCCCCGATAAACAAAACCCCCGCCGCACGGTACATCCATCCAACACTGGGACCGAAATCCAATCACAGACCGAGGACGCCATCCATGCTGATCCGCCACGTTCTTCCCATCCTCCTCGCCGCCGCACTCCTTCCGGCGCAAACCGAAAAGGCCCAACTCAACGGCCAGGTCACTGACTCCACCAAGGCCAGCGTCCCCGGCGTACAGGTCTCCGCCACCAACTCCGATACCGGACTCCGCCGCGCCGTCACCACCAACGAACGCGGCCTCTTCACCATCCCCCTCCTCGACCCCGGCACCTACGACATCGTCGTCCAGAAGGAAGGCTTCCGCACCATCAGCCAGGCCGGCGTCAAACTCGATGTCGCCCAGGTCGCCCGCCTCGATTTCATCCTCGAAATCGGCGCCGTTACCGAACAGGTCAACGTCGTCGCCGACACCCCGCTGCTCGATTCCTCCTCCGCCTCCCTCAGCCATTTGATCGAAAACAAGCGCATCGTCGAACTCCCGCTCTCCGGCCGCAACGCCTACAGCTTCGCCACGCTCGTCCCCGGCATCCGCGCCTCCCGAGGATTCTCCCGCGTCGCCGTCGACATGTACGCCGATCAGTTCGTCTCCATCAACGGCTCCCGCTCCAATCAGAATCAATTCCAGATGGACGGCGGCACCAACACCACCGCCGGCTTCAACGGCCCCGGACTCTTCCCCTCCGTCGACATGGTCGCCGAATACAAAATCCAGACCAACAACTTCAGCGCCGAATATTCCGAAACAGCCGGCGGTGTCGTCAACGTCGTCACCAAAACCGGCACCAATCAATTCCACGGCGCCCTCTATGAATTCCTCCGAAACAACATCTTTAACGCCAACGATTTCTTCTCCAATCGCGCCGGCCGCACCCAGCCCCCCTTCCGCTTCAATCAATTCGGTGGCACCATCGGCGGCCCCATCCGTAAAAACACCACCTTCTTCTTCTTCGCCTACGAAGGCCTCCGCTGGACCCGAGGCATGACCGTCCAGGGCACCCTCCCCACCCCACTCCAGCGCGCCGGCGATTTCTCCGCCACCCGCAACCAGAACGGCGCCGTCATCAACGTCTACGACCCCATGACCAGCCGTCCCAACCCCGCCAATCCCGCCACATTCCTCCGCACCGCCTTCCCCGGCAATATCGTCCCCGCCTCCCGCATCAACGCCGTCTCCCGCAATCTGATCGGGCTCACGCCCCTCCCCAACACCGCCGGCAATCCCATCACTTCCGTCAATAACTATTTCTCCGCTCGCAGCACCGCCATCACCAAAGACCTCTTTTCCATCCGTGGCGACCACTCCTTTACCACGAATCACAAGATATTCCTCCGCTATTCGGCCAACGATACCGGCAATAACCGCCCCAACCTTTACGGCGACGAACACCGCCTCGTCACCCCCAGCGCCGGCGAAGACGATTACCTCCAGCGCCAGGCCGTCCTCAACTACAACGCCATCCTGCGCTCCAATCTCATCCTCGACGCCAGTTCCAGCTTCCTCCGCTACTTCATCCAGCGGGCCTCCCCCGGCCTCAACTACGACCCTGTCCAACTCGGCTTCCCCTCCTACATGCGCCAACTCCAGCCCGATCTCACCCCCTGCTTCCCCGTCACCACCGTCAGCGGCATGGGAGTCTCCGTCAACATCCCCGACATCGGCGGCGGCTTCCTCGGCAGTTGCGCCCAACTCGGCAACTCCTTCGACACCTTCCAGCAAAGTGCCAACCTCACCTGGGTCAAAGGCTCGCACACCATCAAAACCGGCCTCGCCCACAGCGCCAAACGCTGGTCCGCCCGCAACTTCTTCATCGCCAATCACAGCTACGCCTTCGCTCCCAATTTCACGCAAGGCCCCAATCCACTCGTGGCCTCCGCCACCGCCGGCGTCGGCTACGCGTCATTCCTGATCGGCGCGGGCTCCGGCTCCATCCGCAGCGGCGGCAGCGGCGTCAACGTCCAAACCGTCACCTGGGGCGCCTATATCCAGGACGATTGGAAAGTCACCCGCAAGCTCACCCTCAACCTCGGCCTCCGCTACGACAACCCCCGCCCCTGGACCGAGCGCTTCAACCGCGTCACCAGTTGGTGCTGGGAATGCTCCGCCAATCTCCCCGTCACCAACGCCCGCGTCACCGGCGGACTCGCCTTCCCCGGCGTCGGCGACCGCTCCCGCTTCCTCTACAACACCGATAACCTCAACTTCGCCCCGCGCATCGGCATCGCCTACGCCGCCAACTCGCAAACCGCCATCCGCGCCGGATACGGCCTCTTCTACGGCCCCGTGCAAGGCGGAGCCGTCAACAACAGTTCCACCCCGCGCAGCGGCTTCGACGCCTCCACCACCTGGGTTTCCTCCATCGACTCCATCACGCCCCGCAACCTCCTCACCGATCCCTACCCCGACGGCTTCGTCCCCGCCCCCGGCAACACCCAAGGCATCCTCACCCTCCTCGGGCAAGGCGTCGCCATGATGGACCCCGATCGCCAATCCCCTTACGCCCAGCAATGGAACCTCAGCATCCAACGCAACCTGCCCGCCTCCTTCGTTCTCGAACTCGCATACGCCGGCAGCCGAGGCATCCATTTGTTCGGCCCGCTCAACGTCAACCAACTCCCCGATCAACACCTCGCCCTCGGCGATGGCCTCCGTCAACTCACCGCCAATCCCTACTTCGGCGACATCACCACCGGAGCCCTCGCCCAACGCCAGGTCCAGCGCGGCCAGCTCCTCCGACCCTATCCCCAATTCACCGCCGTCACCGCCGGCAACAGCTCCTACGGCGCGTCCACCTATCATTCGCTGCAATGGAAAGCCGAGCGCCGCTTCCGCGCCGGCCTGTCGCTGATGTTCTCCTACACCTGGTCGAAAATCCTCGACGATGTCGTCTCCTCCACTGCCGGAGGCGGATTCCCCGGCGAAGACTTCGGCGCCGCCGCCCTCCAGAACAACTTCGACCGTTCCCAGGAACGCGCCCCCGCCCAATTCGACGCGCCTCACTCCTTCTCCTCCAACTGGATCTACGAATTCCCCATCGGCAAAGGCAAACGCTGGGGCAGCGAAAACGCCGTCCTCCGCTACATCGCCGGCGGCTGGCAACTCAACGGCATCGCCACGCTCCGCAGCGGAGTCCCCCTCGCCCTCCGCACCTCCACCAACACCCTCGGCAACAACGGCGGCGCGCAGCGTCCCAACTACATCGGCGGCGACCTCGGCACCTCCGCCCGCGTCCAGGACCGCCTCGATCGCTTCTTCAACGTCTCCGCCTTCGCCGTCCCCGGCCCCTACACCTACGGCAACGTCGCCCGACTCGCGGGCTGGCTCCGCGCCCAGTCCCTCGCCAACCTCGACCTCGCCCTCGCCAAAAATTTCCCCATTAAAGAACGCTTTAACGTCCAATTCCGCTTCGAAACCTTCAACACCTTCAACCGCCCCGAATTCGGCCTCCCCAACACCGCCATCGGAGCCCCCGCCGCCGGCGTCATCAACTCCCAGGTGAACACGCCCCGCGACCTCCAGTTCGGCCTGAAACTGGCATTCTAGAAGGAACCATGAACCGCCGTCACTTCTTCCCCACCCTCGCCGCCGCGGCCTCCGCGCAACCCCCGGCATCCACGCCCAACATCGTCTTCTTCATGGTCGACCAGCTCTCCGCCCGCTGGCTCGAAGACCCCACCCCCAAAATCATCCCCACCCCCAACCTCGACCGCATCCGCCGCGAGGGCGTCACCTTCACCCGGGCCTTCACCTCCAATCCCATCTGCTGCGCCGCCCGCTCCTCCCTCGCCACCGGACTCACCACCCGAGGCCACGGCGTCCTCCAGAACGGCTACGAGCTCGACGTCAACATCCCCACCTTCATGCGCCTCTGCCAGCAGCAAGGCTACCGCACCGGCGCATTCGGCAAGCTCCACCACCACGTCCACTTCCACGGAGTCCACACCGACTACCGCCCCTACGGCTACGACGTCGTCCACAACACCGAAGACCCGCGCGCCGGCGAATGGCTCGATTGGGTCGAAAAGGAAGCCAAGGAGCATTACACCGCCGCCCTCGCCACCATCTGGGCCACCGAAATCCCCGAACTCAAATCCTACGGCCCCAATAAAATCAATCTCAGCGAGCGCATTAAACAAATACGCCCCAAATTCCAATGGGCCACCAAAGAACACCCCTACAACACCCCCGGCCAGTACACGCTGCCTTTCCCTGACGAAGTCTGCCAGACCGAGTGGATCACCCGCCACGCCCTCGATTTCCTCCGCTCCGCCCCATCCAACAAGCCCGTCCTCGCCCACATCAGCTACGTCCAGCCGCACAGCCCCTTCTGCCCGCCCGCGCGCTATATGAAGGATGTCGACCCATCCGCTATCCCCGCCCCGGCCGCCATCGAGTGGCTCACCGATCCCTCCGCCCCCAAGTGCTTCCTCCGCACCGAAGGCGTGCGCAAAGCCATCCCCGACACCTGGCGCCGCTACCGCCATTATTACTACGCCGACCTCGTCCACCTCGACCGCCAGCTCGGCCGCGTCCTCGAAACCCTCGAACAAACCGGCCGCCTCCAGAACACAGTGCTCATCTTCCTCTCCGATCACGGCGAGCTCCTCATGGACCACGGTTTTTCCGGCAAAGGCGAGCGCCACTACGACGCCTGCATCCGCGTCCCGCTCACCATCATGGGCCCCGGCTTTGAACGCGGCACTACGCGCGGCGAATTCGTCCAGCTCGAAGACATCTTCCCCACCGTCCTCGAACTCGCCAAAATCCCCCAACCCCGCCCCAAAGTCCTCGGCCAATATCTGAAAATGAGCGAAGCCGACGAACAATATCCCGGCCATTCCCTCATCCCGCTCTGCCGGGGCGAAAAGCCCTCCTGGCGCGACAGCGTCTACATCGAAAGCTACAACAACATCGGCTCCACCACCCCCGCCTTCTGGGCCCGCACCATCGTCACCGCCGATCACCGCTACACCTTGTACCCCGGCAATCAAGGCGAGCAGCTATTCCATCTCCCCAACGACCCCCAGGAACAGCGCAACCTCGCCACCACCGCCAAATCCATCCGCACCGAAATGCGCGACCGCCTCCTCGAAGCCGTCATCCTCCAGGACTACCCGCACACCCCCAACAACCGCTACTCCCTCGGCGTGCATTGAATTCCATTGCAGGCATCGCGAAGGCGTCAGCATCAACAGTTACGTTACCGCCATTATCGCCGAGGCCATCGGAGCACGCCTCCGCCGCAACCCGTCCGCCAAACAATGAAAACCACTCCCCGCCGGTACATTCCTTGTACCCAATCTCCGAAACACACACTTCCCCAGCGCCGGCGCACAATGAATAAAACATTTCCTAAAGTAGTTGTTTCAAACATCCGATCTATAAAATGTGCTGCTACTCGTTACACTCCTCGCCACCCTTCAGGCCCAACCGGACCTCCCCGCCTGCTCCGCTCCCCACCTCGAACTCGCCCATCACACCGCCTTCACCCTCTGCCACGACACGAACCGTAAAGTCCCCGCATGGACCGCATACACCCTCACCCCGCGCCAAATAGCCAATCCTTCTCACCCCCGCCCTTCCCGCTTCCGCGAAGACACCTCCCTCCGCACCCCCGGAGCCTCGGACGCCGACTACACGCACAGCGGTTTCCATCGCGGCCACCTCGTCCCCGCACTCGATCGTGACAACTCACAGGAAACCTTCCTTCTGTCCAACGCAGCCCCGCAAACACCTTCCCTAAACTTGGGCAGAATGCGCCAACTCGAAAACCTCATCCGTACCCTGGCCGTTACCGCGGACTCCATCACCGTCATCACAGGCACACTGTTCGAATCCCCCACCCCCGAAACCATCGGACTCCGCCAGGTCGCCGTCCCCACTCACTTCTACAAAGCAATCCTCATTCAGCGCGACGGCCAACACCACATGCTCGCCGCCATCCTCCCCAATGCCCATCACATCACCGAGCCGCTCACCTCATTCCTCACCAGCGTGGACGAAGTGGAAAACCGCTCTGGCCTGGATCTCTTCTCCTCCCTCCCAGACGAAGAAGAATCCACCCTGGAGAGCAACATCCAACCATTCTGACCGGGCGGTCACCGGCACCCATTTCGTCAGCACCGCGTAAACAAAACCCCGCCCCGCCGGTACATTCTCTCGACGCTCGCGTCACCCGAGGGCCACGGCTAATAAAGAAAACTTGCTTTTATGAATAAATCTGGTGTATTATTAAAATCGCATTAAGGAGATAAACACATGGCAACTCCAGCGCA
>CALFYN010000026.1 GCA_937952345.1 uncultured Acidobacteriota bacterium | reverse complement strand
GTGGCCTCCAGCGAGTCGCCGTTGCGCGAATAAATGCGATCCCCCAGCAAGTCCGCGATGGGATCGCCGGCTGCGGCGAGTAGCGCCTCGGCTTCCTCCCCGGTCTGGCAACGGGCCCGCAGGTGAATTTGAATATCTCCCGCGCCGGCGAGAATCGTGGTGGCGGGATTGGTGTACTTGCAGTAGACCGGAGCGATGAGTTGATCCAGGTCCGATTCGCCCATCCCGGCCACGCGGTAGAAACGCGTGCGGATCACCTGGGGCGGCAACAGCGAATCGAGCTTGGGCAAGCACTGGCCTTCAAACATCGCCTTCAGTTCATGGGGCGGACCGGGCAGCAAGACAATATGCCGGCCTTTCTGCTCCACCCATTGCCCCGGCGCGGTTCCGCGATCGTTCGGCATCACCGTAGCGCCTTCCACCACATAGGCCTGGCGCTTGTTGACTTCCGCCATGGTGCGCTTCATCCGCGCGAAGCGCTGTTCGATCCAGCCACAGATTTCCTGGCTAAACAGCAGCGGACGGCCGCAGAGTTGCGCCACCGCATCGCGCGTCAGGTCGTCCTCGGTGGGGCCCAATCCGCCGGAAACGAACAGCAGATCGACGCGCTCCATGGCATATTGCATGGCGTGCACCAGATGATCGCGATTGTCCCCCACCACCATCTTGAACAGAACTTCCACGCCACGCGCGTTGAGGTGGTCCGTAATGTAGAGCGAGTTTGTGTCCACCCGTTGCGGGGTGAGCATCTCCGAGCCGACCGCAAGTATCGCCGCGTCCATTGTCGATACGCGCGGCCTAACCCGGCAGCAGTCCTTGAATGCCTACGTCCACGCGGTACAGCGCGTTGTTGGTTGCCACCACCATTGCTTTCGCCGGTGTGAAGGCAAGCCCCACGATATTGGGCCCGGAAAGGAACAGGTCCGCGTGATGTTCGCGGTCAACGCGAACAACGCCTTTGCGGCCACCCATGGAAGCGGCAACGTAGAGATTGCCATCCTTATCGAAGGCCAACCCCTGCGGCCGGCCTAAGCCACGGAAGTACACTTCGGATTCGCCGGCGGGAGTGATGCGGTGGACGGCATCGTAGCTCGAAGTAGTCGGTCCGGTTACGAACAGATCGCCATCGGGGCCGAAAGCGAGATGATAGGCCGCGATGGATGGCTCCATCGTGCAGAACACGTAGATTTGCCGCTGCCGGCTGATCTTGAAGATCGTGCCGCTGCGGTCGCCTACGTAGAGGTTGTCTTCCTGGTCGAAGGCCAACCCTGTCGCCACTCCCATGCCTTCCACGTACACGGACATCGTGCCGTCAGGAGCCACCTGGTAGACAATACCGTCATAGCGGCTGCTGACGTAGAGCATTCCTTCGCGATCGAAGGCGAGTCCGGTGGCGTTCATCATATCCGTCACCAGCGGCTTCACATCGTAGTTGACATCCACCCGGTAGACCGATACCGGTGTCTTCTGCCCGCGCGATCCGCTGAAGGTCGCATAGATGTTGCCGAAAGTGTCTACCGCAGGGTTGGCGACCGGATGCATGCTGTCGGCGATCTGCACGCCGATGCCGCATTGCCAGACGGTGCTCGATTGCATGCCGCTTTCGACGACCATCTTGCCGACCGCGGCGCCTTCCGGCACCTTAGCAATCACATACGAATTCGAGCCGATCACAACGGGTGCCATCACGTCGCCGAACAACACTCGCGGCCGGTCCGCCCGGGCGAAATTTTTACCCCGAATCTGAAACTCGCCGCCGGGTATGGCGGCGGCAGGACTCACCATGCTGATTTCGGGCCGATCTGAATCCTTGAAGATAGCCATGCTTAGTACAGATTGAACCATCCTGCTAGAAATAAGACAACTGCTGCGTACACACCAGCCATCAGGTCATCGGCCACGATCCCCGTTCCGCCGTGTAAACCTTCCAGCCATCGTACCGGTTGAGGCTTCCAAATGTCGAACAACCGGAACAACAAAAACGCCAAGGCGATACTCTTCCAGTTCAGCACAGTTGCGCCCGCAATGGCGATCCAGGTTCCCAGCACCTCGTCGACCACCACAATCTGCGGATCGCTGGAACCACGTTCGGTGGCCACACGATTGGCTGCCCAAATAGAGGGAGCTGTCATCAGCGCAACGGGAATCAGCATCCACCAGGGCGGACCCTGCACCGTGTACAACCACAGCCAGGCGAAGGGGAGCGCACCCAAAGCTCCCACGGTTCCAGGCGCTTTCGGCGCGAATCCGCAACCGAACCACGTCGCCACGACCGTGGCTAGCGGATTACTTTTCATCCTGCTCCACTTCGGGAGTGACCGAGATGGGCGTCGAGATGACATGCTTCTCACTCGCCCAATCCCCCAGGTCAATCAGCTTACAGCGTTCGGAACAGAACGGCATGAACGGAGCGCCGAACTTCACTTCCTTCTTGCAAACCGGACACTTCATAACCTTTGCCGCATCGCCTCCGGGGAACTCTTCAGAATGGGGAACAACGGGGCGTCCGCTGGAACCACATCCTTCGGCGCCTCGTCGATCAGCGCTCCGATCAAATCGTAATCATGCGCTTCACTGATGCGCATGCGGCGGATCTGGCCGGGCTTCATGACGGTGCCGTTGTCGTCGTTGATGTAGCACACCCCATCGATCTCCGGCGCTTGCGATTTCATGCGCGCTTCCCAAAGCATCTCCGTCTCTTGTGAAGGCCCTTCCAGCAGCACGTCCACCTCTTGCCCGATCATCTTTTTGTTTCGCGCCGCCGAGATCTTCCGCTGGATCGCCATCAGTTTTCGCTTGCGATTGTAGATGGTCCGCTTGTCCACCTTCCCATCGAGGTGAAAGCTCCTGCTGGTTTCTTCATCCGAATAGGTAAATACGCCGACACGATCGAGTTGCGCCGCCTGGACGAACTGGCAGAGTTCTTCGAAATCCTGTTCCGTCTCGCCGGGGAAACCGGCAATGAAACTGGTGCGGATGGCCACGCCTGGGATCGTCTTGCGGATGCGTTCCAGGAGTTTGAGGAAGATGTCGCCATTGGCGCCGCGCTTCATGCGTTTCAAGACGTTCGCGCTGGCATGCTGTAAAGGCATGTCGATGTACTTGACCAGCGCCGGCCACTCGGCGATAGTGTCCAGCAGTTTCTGGGTCACCTTGTTCGGATAGGCATACAGGAAGCGCACCCATTTGTCCTGCGGGGTTTCGATCTTCGCCAGGCGCTCCAGCAATAACGCCAACCCGTCTTTCAACCCGAGATCCTCGCCATAGCAGGTAGTGTCCTGGCCGATCAGATTGATCTCCCGCACGCCTTGCGAAAACAGCCGCGTCGCCTCGGCAATGACCGACTCAAAGCGCCGGCTGCGGAAGCCGCCTCGGAATTGCGGGATGATGCAAAACGAGCAGGGATGATCGCAGCCCTCGGCAATCTTGATGTAGGCGTAGTGGCGCGGAGTGGCCTGCAAGCGAGGCGTCAGATCATGGTACAGGTATGGCTCCAGCGGATTTCCCGCCACTGCCGCCTCCACCGGGCCGCACAACGAAGCGATGGTTTCGATCTCGTTCGTGCCGATCACGTGATCCACTTCCGGAATGTCGCGCTGGATATCGTTGCGGTAACGTTCCACCAGGCACCCGGCGACAATCAACTTCTTCGCCGCTCCGGTTTTCTTATACTCCGCCATCTCGAGGATGGTTTCCACCGACTCCTGCTTGGCCGGATCGATGAAGCTGCATGTGTTGACCACGATCACGTCCGCTTCGTCCGGCTTGATGGTGAGTTCGTGGCCGTGCGCGGCGAGTTGACCCATCATCACTTCCGAATCGACGAGATTCTTCGGGCAACCGAGACTGACAAAACCTACTTTCAATGCTTGTGTTCCAGTGAGGGATTTCTACTCTCAGGATAGCAAGCCCGGTCCCAATTCCCACGCCGCAGGTGGGGAACCATCCCCTCACCCCGCAAACCTGCTTCCCTGCGCGAACACACTCGCCATGGTGTTAGGCTTGCTGTGAGATGATCTGGACACTGCTCGTGATGATTTCCGCCATGACCTTGCAAGCCGAAGAACTTTGGAAAGCGACACCCCTCACGGCCGCTGGATCCTTTACCGGCGAAATCGAAGGCCCCGCGGTCGACCGCGAAGGAAACATCTACGCTGTCAGCTTCGCGCGCAAGCCAACCATCGGCAAGATCTCGCCCGATGGGAAAGGTGAAGTTTTCCTGGAGTTCACACAGGGGTCGCTCGCCAACGGAATTCGCTTCGACCGCCGCGGCCGCATGTTCGCCGCCGATTACACCAATCACAATGTCCTGCTGATCGACACACGGACGCGCCAGTTCAAAGTCTTCGCGCACGAGCCCATCATGAACCAGCCGAACGATCTTGCTATCGCGGCAAACGGAATGCTGTACGCCAGCGATCCGAAATGGGCCGACGGCACGGGGCAGTTGTGGCGCATCGACACGAAAGGTCGGGTGAAGCGAATCGCCACGGACATGGGAACAACCAACGGCATCGAAGTCAGCCCGGACGGCACGAAGTTGTACGTCAATGAGAGCAAGCAGCGGAATGTGTGGGTATTCGACATCGATCGCAATGGAGACGTCGCCAACAAGCGGCTGCTCATTGCCTTCCCCGATTATGGTTTCGACGGCATGCGTTGCGACATCCAAGGCAACCTGTACATCACGCGGCATGGCAAGGGGACGGTGGTCGTGGTTTCCCCGGAGGGCAAGGTACTGCGCGAGATTGACGTGCTGGGAAAGAGCCCGACGAATCTCTGCTTCGGCGGCCCCGACGGCAAGACGGTCTATGTTACCGACGCCGACCAGAAGCGCCTCGTGCAGTTTCGTGCCGACACTCCTGGTCTCGAATGGACCCGGTGGCCCGGCCGCAAGGTCAAATAGCGCGCCGGCGAATCCACAGGCATACCGCGCCGGCGCACGCCAGCGCCCATGTGGACGGCTCCGGCACACTGCCATCCGGCCCCTCCACGGTGATGTTATCGAGCAGGAACGTGCCCGTATTGTTGTAGCCCTGGAAACTCACCCACATGGAACTGGAATCCGCCACCACGTTCGTCGTGAAGAATGTCCAGTCGAAGCCACCCGTATCGTCCACCTCTGTCGCCTGAGGGATGAGATTCCCCCATTGGAAATGAAACGCATTATCCGGACCAGCCGTGGATTGGGAATTGCTACGCAGCCAGAAGGAGACCGTGTACGCGGCGCCGGACACGGTAGGGACGAACTGACTGATCGTTCCGAAGGGGGTGGGTCCAAACTGCCCGCAGAAATCGGAGGCCCCAAGGCATCCGCCGGGAAGATTAACGACGCTGCCCGCGCCGCTCGTGGACCATGCTCCGCCGCCGGATTCGAATGTTCCATCGGTTACGATATTCGCCGGGAACATGGCAGTGGCAACAAACAAGAGAGAGAGTATGGTTTTTCCGTACATTCCTGCTTCCTCCGAAAGAAAAAGCCACGCGGGCTTTACAGGAAAATGCGGAATGCAGCGCGATCTCCTATCATGCGCCGGGCAGGGTTATTTCTTCTTGCCTTTCTTGGCTGCCTTCGCTTCCTCCTGGGCCTCGGCCGCAGGCGCTTCCTCGGCGGGTGCGGCAGGGGGGCCGCCCCCGGCGAGCACCTCATTGAAGAGCTGCATTTTCTTCAGATCTTTCTTCGAGGGCGGGATCTCACAGCGGCGAAAATCGTGGTCATTGTAACAGGTCCGGCAGCGTACCTTCGCCGGCTCCTCAGCCATCAGAGAAACGATGGCATGATTCGTGATCCGCTTGCACTTGATGCAATAATCGTCGACATCATCGCCAAGTCTATAGTCAGGCATTGAGCGCAGTATAACAGAACTGGATCAGCCAAAACAGAACGCCGGGGGAATGTTACGGAGCAACCGCCAGCCGCGCGCGGAAGTAGGCAATGGTCTCGCGCATCCCCTCTTCCAGACTCACCCTCGGCTCCCAGCCCAGAATGGTTTTGGCCTTCGTGATGTCCGGCCGGCGGCGCCTCGGATCATCCTGAGGCAGGGGCTCGAAGCGCAAGGGTAAACCAGGGTTCACGGCTGCCCGAACATGCTCGGCGAACTCGAGAATCGTCATCTCGCGCGGGTTGCCCAGATTCACCGGATAGCGTTCCTCCGACAGGACAAGCCGCACCAGTCCATCCACCAGATCGCGCACGTAACAGAAGCTGCGTGTTTGCGAGCCGTCTCCGAAGATCGTCAGCGGCTGGCCCCGCAAGGCCTGGTCCACGAACGCGG
>CALFYN010000025.1 GCA_937952345.1 uncultured Acidobacteriota bacterium | reverse complement strand
TGACCGCGCCCCGGCGGCCTTTTCCTTGGCTCGACTATCTCCTGCTGCTTTTCGCCTTTGTGCTGGCCGAGATCGCTCTCGGCTGGACCCGAATGCAAGCGTTCACTGTTTCCGAGTTCGCTTTCGATTACGCCTACAAGGCACTGATCATGCTCCCCGTCTGGTTGGCCCTTCACTATTACCCACCGGAACCCTAGTAGAAGCGGTAACCTGTATGGGACATGAAACTCGGTGACATTGCCGGCCGCCTGGGCTGTACGCTTGCGGGCGACGGAAACCTGGACATCAGTGGTGTAGCGGGCATGGAGCAGGCTGGCCCGTCGGAGCTTACGTTTCTCTCGAATCCGAAGTACGCTCCGAAAGCGAAAAAGACTCGGGCGGGGGCGATGCTTGTGCAGGAACCGATCGCCGGACTCGACATTTCCTTTCTGATTTCGAAGAACCCGTACCACGACTTCGCGAGGGCTCTGGAACTGTTTTATCAGCCGCCGCGCCCTGCTCCCGGAATTCACCCGACAGCCGCGATCGCAGACAGCGCGGTCATCGGCGAAGGCGCGTCCATCGGGGCTTATGCGGTCATCGGCGATCACGTCAGCATCGGGCGTAACGCGGTGATCCATCCGCATGTCGTCATCTATCCGCACGTTACCATCGGCGACGATTTTCTCGCTCATGCGGGCGCGGTCGTGCGCGAGTACTGCCGCATCGGCAACCGCGTCATTCTCCAGAACGGAGTCATCATCGGAGGCGATGGGTACGGCTTCGCCAAGACGCGCGAAGGGACGCATTACAAGATCCCGCAATCGGGGGTGACGGTGCTCGAAGACGACGTCGAGATTCAGACGCTGACTTCGGTGGACCGCGCTTCGATCGGCGAGACGCGCGTCAAACGCGGGGCGAAGATCGATTCGCTGGTGCAGATCGGCCACGGCTGCGTGGTGGGGGAAGATAACATTATTTGCGCGCAGGTGGGACTCGCCGGCAGTTCCATCCTGGAGAAGAATGTGCTGCTGGCCGGGCAGGTGGGCATTTCCGGCCACCTTACGATTCACGACAACGTCGTCGTGTACGCGCAGAGCGGCGTCGGCGGCGATGTGGCGGCCGGGTCGGTCATCTCCGGTTCGCCGGCCTATGAAGCCAAGACGTGGCTGCGCACGTTGCCCATCATGCCGCGCCTGCCGGAATTGCTGAAGACCATCCGCGACCTGGAACGGCGCGTGAAAGAACTCGAAAAAGAACCACAATCCTAAGACACGGAGACTATCATGCAAAGACGTCATTTTCTCGGCTCTTCCCTGCCCGCGATGTATCAGGGTGCGCCTACTCCTGAATTCGTATCGGGCGGCACGGGCAGCGTGTCCTACCAGACCACGGTCACCATTGAGCGCAAGCAATCGGGCAAGCCGCATCAAGGCAAACGCCTCGCTGCGATTCAGCCGCATTGCGACGATATTCCGATCTTTGTGGGCGGCACCGTGGCGAAGCTCATCGATGAGGGCTATGAGGGCTACCTGATTACGATGTCCGATGATTCGATGGCCGGCACGGGGACATCGATTGCGGATATCGAGTTGAAGAACGAGAATGACACCGTGGAGATGGCACGGCGGCTGGGATTGAAGGAGACGTACTTCCTGAACTATCCGAACCACAACATGGATGCCTGGCCGATTGTGGAGATGCGCGCGCGGCTGGTGTTTCTCTTCCGGCTGCTGAAGATCGATACGGTGCTGGTGTACGATCCTTCGGCGCTGTATGAACGGAACCCGGACCACTACGTCACGGCGCGTGCGGTGGAGTCGGCCTGCTGGATGGCGCGGTCGGAGTGGGATTATCCGGAGCATTTCAAAGCCGGGCTGACGACGCATGGACCGCAGGAGAAGTATTACTTCGCGCGGGGCCCTCAGTTGGTGAACCGTGTGGTGGATATTTCGGATTATTTCGAAACCAAGGTCTATGCCAATATGGCCAACGTGACGCAAGGCCCGGCGGGGAATCTGGGGGCGGAGTTGCGGGCCAAACTGGCGCGGCAGGGGAAAAAGCTGCCGCTGCTGGGCGAGGATGACGATACGGCGAACCGGCAGTACACGCGGCACTTCGCGCTGGGGCGCGACAAGGCTCGGGGGCAGGCTCACGGGCTGCAGTATGCCGAGTATTTCCATCACATCGCTCCTGATAATGACGGGGTATCGGATTATGTGTCCAAGAACGCGGTTTCTTTGTAGCGGGTCACCTTTTGCTTAGAAGGCATGGATTGAATGCGCCATTTTGCGGTTTTGGCGCGGGTGGCTTGGGTTCGTTTTGCACGTTTCTTTGGGCCGGGGGATGGAACGGGGGGACGGGGGCTTCGACGACGGCTTTGAGCATGGCGACCAACTCGCGATCGGTGCTCCGGTCGAAGGCCTCCCGCTCGCGGGTTTCGGCGCGGCGGGCGGCCATGAGGGCCTGGTGAGCCTTCTCGTACTGGCGCTGGAAGTGTTTCTCGTAGCGGAGGGCGAGGGACAGCGCATTGCCGGAATTGGCCATGCGTTCGAAGGCGTGGGCGCGGGCCTGGGCGGGAGTGGCATCGGGCGGAGCGGCGGCGGCGTGGGCGGATTCGATATTGCCGATGGTGCGGCGGACGGCGGCAAGACGCCATTCGGCATCGACCATTTCGCGGATGCAGCGGTGTTCAAATATGGAATCGGGCTGGAATTCGGCGATGTAGGCTTCGAGGAGTTCGGAATAGGCTTCCTGATCGGAGGCGGAATCGAGGGCGATGGCGCCGAACAGGCCGTGCTTGCGGGCGTTCCGGGCGGAACGGGCTTTTCCTTCGTCCGTGACAGGACCGTGGGATTTTGCACCATTTTCGCGGGCAGCGGAGGAGTGGGCGGGGGAAATAGACATCATTCTTTCCTCTTATTTGTTATAACATTATTTTCTATTTTTGCAACACATTTTCACATTGTGGAGTAAAACAGGATGCCGTATGCTGGGAGGCGTATGCTTCGCCTTGTTGCTTTAGCCGCGCTGGTGGCCGCGAGCGCGCCATGTGCGGATTTCGATGAAGCCCGCGCCAACGGCCGGAA
>CALFYN010000024.1 GCA_937952345.1 uncultured Acidobacteriota bacterium | reverse complement strand
AGCCGGACCGTCGACAAAAACGCCAACTGGAAGGTGTGGTTGTTCTCCAGCACCCGGCCATTGCGCTGTAGGAGCCGCTGGTTCATATAGCCCACTTCCACGTTCCCCCATTTGCCGGTCTTATATCCCAGCGCCGCATACGCCCGGTTGTGATCGTACACATTCGTCCCATGGTTCGGCCCGAAGTGCAGAAGCAACTCATCGTAAGCGGCCAGGAACCACGGGCTCTGTTTCTTCAACGGCACCGTCACCTTGAAGAAATACCGGAATCGGTTCTGATACCGATACGGTGCGCCGCGCACTTCAATGAATCTCTGCTCCACCCGATAGCGATGGATGAAGTTCACCCGTCCAGCCGCGTGCGTCAGCAACAACTGTTGGAAGGGCCGGTGCTCCCCGAACACATAAGGCCCCGGATAGCTCCCATACGGGTGCGACCGCACATAGGTGTACCCCGCCGTCAGCATCACATTCGGATGCACATTGAAGTTCACTCCCGGCCGCAACAGCAACTGCTGCCAGCGATTGGCGAAGTTGTGCCGGCGCCACTGCCCGTCGAAATGCACACCCCACCGCTTGCTCACCAGGTGGTCCCCGAAATACATGAACCAGCCGTTGAAATTGGTATCCGTCACGCGGCCAGTCTGCGCCTGCAACGAGGCAGCAATGCAAAGAAGAATAAGTGCCCGCAAACGACTATTCTAACCAAGCAGCTTGTAGCCGCCACGATGCACTGTCACGATCCACTTCGGATCCGCCGCATCGTCCTCGATCTTCTGCCGCAGTTTGGCAATATGATTGTCCACCGTGCGCGTCAACGGGTAGTGGGTAATCCCCCAGACATGCTCCAGCAACTGCTCCCGGGTGACGGTCTCGCCGCGATGCTTCAGCAAATACCGCAGAATCTCAAACTCGCGGTGAGTCAGCGCCAGCGGCACGCCCGCCCGCTGCGCCTGATAGTTCCGAAAATCGAGGATCAGATCTCCCAGCCGCGCTGTTTCCACGGGCGCCGATTGCGCCGTCCGCCGCAAGTGCGCCCGCACCCGCGCCGTCAACTGCCGCAGCGAAAACGGCTTTGTGACGTAATCGTCGGCGCCCTGTTCCAAGCCCTCGATGATGTCCTGCTCCTGGCTGCGCGCCGTCACCATCAGGATCGGCATGCGCATCCCACGCGCCCGTAGCGTCCGGCATACTTCCAGCCCGTCCATGCCCGGCAGCATCACGTCCAGCAGGATAATATCCGGCTCTTCGCGCTGCGCCATCTCCAGCCCTTGCGGCCCGTCGCGAGCCACCGCGACGGAAAAGCCCTCGAATTCGAAATTGTCCTTCAGCCCCTCAGCGAGGTTTACCTCATCCTCGACGATCAGCAGTTTCGGCGGTTTCTCCATGGTTTGCCCAGGGCAACAGAATGGTGAACCGGCTGCCGCGTCCCAACTCGCTCCACACCGCGATGCGCCCCTTGTGCGCCTTCACGATGCGGTTGGCGATGGCCAAGCCCAATCCTGCCCCTTTTGTATTGTGCGCCAAACCGTGGTTGGCGCGGTAGAACTTGTCGAAGATCCGCTGCTGATCCTCTTCCGCGATTCCAATGCCTTCGTCTTCCACCGATATCGCCACCTGCCCGCTCTCCCATCCGGCCCGCAGTGTGATCTCCTTGCGGTCCATGGAGTACTTGAGCGCATTCGACAACAGATTCCCCACGGCGTGCGACATCGCCTTCCGGTCCACGGAGAGTACAGGCAAACGTTCCGCCAATTCCGTGTGCAGCCGGCCGCCCGCATGCTCCACCTGCCGCCGGAACCCATCGCTCAGTTCCTCCAGCATCTCCACTACGTTCACCGGCTGAAAGTGAAACTGTTCGGCTTGCTGCTCCATGCGGGCAAAATCCAGGACGTCTTCAATCAACTGCCCCAGCCGCTGCGATTCCGCATGAATCACCCGATGGTAATCCGCCAGCTTCTTCTCATCCCGCACGCGCCCCGATTCCAAGGTCTCCGCGTACATCTGAATCGTCGCCAGCGGGGTCTTCATCTCATGCGATACATTCGAAACGAACGCCGATTTCATCTGCGCCAGTTTCGACTCGCGATACGCCGTACGGTATGTCAGCCCCGCTCCCAGAAACAAGCCGGTAATCAGAAACGCGGAAAGCAGAATCCCATACTGATACTGCTCTCGCGCCAGCATGGTCACGCTGCCCTTCTGCGCCACGGGTTTGGCTGCCTTATCCGAAAACACGGGCAGCGGAGCCGGCCCACAGGTGTTCGAAGGAAACGAAAAGATGCGATCCAGATACTGCGGCCGCACCTCAAACTTTGACGGTGGCTGCGACTGCAGACCCGCGCGCGCCAATGCCCGTTCCGCCGCCTCCAGCCGGCTCAGCGTGCGAAACTGCACGCCTACCAATGCCAGCGAGGCCACGGTGAGAATGCATTGGAACACAAGTGTGCGATTGCGCCACCAGGCACCCATGCTTCCATTCTACGGGCTACCATGGCGCCCGTTCCCGCGGAGACAAGTTTTTACACGGCTTTGCGCCGCGGCACAATGACCAGCACCCAGGCAATGGCGGCGAATCCCAGCAGCGACAGCCATCCTCCGCTCGATTCCACAAACCCGAACACCTCATGCCCGGTGAGTACATGCGTGAACGAAGGAATCCCGGCCAGGTAGGTCACCGCCAGCAGAATCCCTACGATGGCTTCGCCCGAAACCAACCCCGAGGCGATCAACACGCCTTTGTCTTCACTGGCCCTCATCCTGTCAGCCACCCACTTCAGCAGCCCGCCCACGAAGATCGCCGAACTCGTGTCCAGCGGCAGATACATGCCTACCGCGATGAGCATTGGTGCACGTGCTCCACACAGAATCAGAGCCACGCCGAACGCCGCGCCGATGCCCAACAGTCCCCAAGCCATCTCCCCGCCCACAATGCCCTTCGCCAGTTGCGCCATCAGTCCGGCTTGCGGCGCAGGCAACGCCCGTCCTCCGATTCCCCCGGTTCCGATATTGGCTTCGTGCAGCGCAATGATCGGCCCCATCAGGAAGAATGACAGCAGCACCACCGCCAGAATCTCCACCACCTGCATCTTCCACGGAGTCCCGCCCAGCAGGTGACCGGCCTTCAAATCCTGAATCAGCGATCCGGACACAGAGCATGCACACGCAATCACCGAAGCCACGCCCAGCACGGCCGCCACACCCGGCGCACCCGTTACGCCGATTGTCAGAATCACCATCGCCGACAGCAACAGCGCCGAAAGCGTCAATCCCGATAGTGGCTGGTTCGAACTCCCCACCAGCCCTACCAAATACCCGCCGCAGGCGCACAGCAGAAAACCCACAACGGCCATGATGATCGACGTAACGAACGCGGCCAACAGATTCGCGGTGAAGTAGTAGTAGATGGCGGTGATGGGGATGAGCAACACGCCCGATCCCAATAGCACCCAGCGCAGCGGAATATCCTGCTCGATCCGCTCGGTTGCCGAAGCCACCTTCAACGTCGAAGCTGCCAGCGCGCCGCGAAACGATTGCACCAGCGAATCGCGAATGGACCACATGGTGTTCGCCGCGGCGACGATCATGGCGCCTACCGCAATCGGCCGCACGATGTTGCGCCATACGCTCCCGGCAATCGCTTCATCCGCCAGACCCGCGCCCAAGCGCGACCCCAAATCGGGATCGAAGAACATCAGCAATGGGATCAACACCCACCACGCGATTACGCCGCCCGCGAAGTTGATGGACGACGGCACGAACCCGATGATGTAGCCGATGCCGATCAGCGCGGGAGACAGCGCCGGAGTGGTCCATGCCACTCCACCGGCATGCGTCACCGTCGATCCGTTGGCATGCCGCACCACCGAGGGAGGAAAGCGCAGGAAGCCTTCGGTGTACTCCTTGAAAATCTGCAAGCCCTTGTCCGACTTCAGCACTTGCATCAGCGCGCCAAACGCCATCGAACTGAAAATGGTGCGCGGCGCATCGCCCGCTTCCGCCCCCGCCTTGACGATCTCCGCGCTCGCCACGGATTCCGGCCACGGCAAGCCCGCATCGACGCACAGCGGCTTGCGCAGCGCGATGATGAAGAAGACACCGATCAATCCACCGGTCAGCAGAATCAGCGTCGCCTCCCAATAGTGATCGCGCAGATTCGCCCACAGCCGCTGCCCGTTCATCTCGGCCAGCAAGAACGCCGGAATGGTGAAGATCGCTCCCGCTACCAGCGCCTCGCCCACGCTCGCAGCCGTGCGCACGATGTTCTGTTCGGCGATCGTGCCCTTGAACCCAGGCAGCCGGAACAGAGCCAGCGCAATCACCGCCGCGGGAATGGTCGCCGCCACGGTTTGGCCCGCGCGCATCCCCAGGTAGGCATTTGCCGCGCCGAATACGAAGGCAAGAATCAGGCCGAGGCCAATCGCCTTTACCGTCAACTCGCGCGGCGCGCTTCCGTTCATCCCAGCAACTCCCGCAACGCCCCAGCCAGAATGTCGATGTCCTCTTCGTTGTTGTAGAAGTGCGTGGAAACCCGCAGATTCCCATGCCGCGCCGCCGTCAGAATCCGCTTCTGCTTCAAAGCCAAAGACAACCCCGGCGCATCGAAGCCGTCCCAGCGCGCGGCGAGGATCGGGCTCACATAGGCCTCGTCTTCGTCGGAAAGCAACTGCGCCCCCAGGCGCCGCAGTTGCTGCCGCGCATACTCGGCCAATTCCAGCACGCGGCGTTCGATGTGCTCCGGGCCGATTTCCAGAAACATATCCACACTGGCGCCCATGCCGTAGATCAGCGGCATCGAAAGGAACCCGCCTTCGTAGCGCTCCGCGGCGCTCTTGAACTCCGGCGCACCATGATGCAGATTGTTCACCTCGCGCCAGCGCTTGTCGCTGCGCCATCCGATGGTGGCCGGGCGCATCCACTCCCGCACGCGCGGATGAACATAGGCAAACCCCGAGCCATTGGGTGACAGCAGCCACTTGTATCCATCCACCGCGAAGATATCCGGCTCCAGCGCGCCGGCATCGAACCGTAGCGCTCCCAAGCTCTGCGTGCCGTCGACATAGAGCAGCGTTCCGTTCGCTTTGCACGCCGCCGCGAAGGCTTCCAAGGGAGGCCTCAGCCCATTCGTGTAATTCACCGTGGAGATGACGGCAGCGCGCGTGCGCGGCGTCAGCGCTTCCACCATTCGCTGATAGGGAACGATGTCTGCTTCCACTCCCGCATACGACTGCGCGATGTAGAGCTGATTGGGAAACTCATGCTCTAGCGTCAGAATGCGATCCCCCGGTTTCCAGTCGATCGCATTCAGCAGCAGCGAACTCACCTGCGCTGCATTGGGAAAGAAAGCGATATCTTCCGCCGTGCAGTGAATCAGCCGCGCAATCGAAGCTCGCACGGCATCCGCATCGTCGAACCAACTCAGGAAGTCGGCGCACGCCATTTCATCGCGATGCGCAAAGTGCCGCATCACCGCCTCCGTCGTTCGCCGCGGAAGCTGCCCGAACGTGGCGCTATTGAGGTACGTCCAACTCCGCAGAGCCGGAAACTCCTCGCGCACCGCCTTCCAATCGGTCATGACTGCGCCACGAGGGCCTTCACCTTCGCCACCGCCTCCGCCACTGGCACATCCGTCTTCTCTTTCGTCTTGCGGATGTACAGTTCCACCATCCCTTCAGCCAGTTTCTTCCCGCACGTGATCCGGAACGGAATGCCGATCAGATCCGCATCCTTGAACTTCACGCCCGGCCGCTCATCGCGGTCATCGACCAGAGGATCGAGGCCGGCCGCTTTGCACTCCTGATACAACTTTTCCGCTGCTGCGCCCAGCGCCGCGTCCTTCATGTTCACCGGCGTAATCACCACGTCGAAGGGCGCAATCGACGGCGGCATGATCATACCGTCGTCGTCGTGATACAACTCGATGGCCGAACAGAGAATTCGCTCGATGCCGATTCCGTAGCTCCCCATGATGGGGGTCACTTCCTTGCCGTGCTCATCCAGCACGCGCAGCCCCATCGACTCCGAATACTTGTAGCCGAGCTTGAAGATGTGTCCCACTTCCATGGCCTTCACGATCTGCAGCGGCTCACCTGTCGAAACGTGCGTATCGCCCTGCGCCACCTGCCGGATATCGTGAAACTCCGCCTGGAAGTCCTTGCCCGGGGTGACGTTGCGCAAGTGGTAATCGTTTTTGTTGGCCCCGGCGATCATGTTCTTACGGCCCTTCAGCGCCAGGTCGGCAATGATGCGCATCTTCGTGATGCCGACAGGTCCCAGCGATCCGGCTTCGGCCCCCATCCAATCCTCGATTTCCGCCGGATGCGCGGGCCGGTACTCGCTGACACCCAGCACACCCGTCATCTTCGTCTCGCTCAATTGATGATCGCCACGCAGCAGCGCCAGAACAGGCTTTCCATCCGCCACCAGCACCAGGCTCTTGATGTGCGAAGTGGCGGGCATTCCGTCGAATGCGGATACCTGCTCGATGCTCTTTTGCCCCGGAGTATGAAACTCTTCCGGCGCCAGATCCCCCTCCGGATCCGCCGCCGGAGGCGCCGGCTGCGACTCAGCCTTTTCCAGATTCGCCGCATACTTCGATTGCTCGCCAATGACAACGAAGTCTTCGCCGGCATCGGAAGCCACCATGAACTCGTGCGACTGGCTGCCGCCCATCGCTCCCGAATGCGCTTCCACGGCCGTGTACTTCAATCCGCAGCGATCGAAAATGCGGCAATATGCGGCGTAGTGCTTGTCGTAGGCGGCGTCCAACCCGGCGGCATCCATATCGAAGGTATAGGAGTCCTTCATGATGAATTGCCGCACGCGCAACAGCCCCGATTTCGGCCGCGGCTCATCGCGGAATTTGGTCTGAATCTGATACCAGATCTGCGGCAGTTGCTTATACGAGCGCAATTCGCCGCGCGCGATGAACGTCATGATCTCTTCATGCGTCATGCCCAGACAATAGTCGCGCTGCCAGCGGTCTTTCAGCCGGAACATGTTCGCGCCCATCACATCCCAGCGCCCGGATTCCTGCCACACCTCGGCTGGGTTCAGCCCCGGTAGGTACATCTCCTGCGCGCCGATGCCATCCATCTCCTCGCGCACGATGGCGGTGATCTTCAGGATGGAACGCTGTGCCAGATACAGATAGTTGTAAAGGCCCGCCGAAAGCTGGCGAACATAGCCTGCGCGCAGCAAAAGCCGGTGACTGGCAACCTCGGCTTCCGCGGGAACCTCTCGCAGGGTGGGAATAAACAGTTTGGACCAACGCATGGAATCTACTGATTGTAGCGAGTTACCCTGGTCCTCATGTGGAGACTGCTGCTATTTTGCGTTACGCTCGCCGCCGCCGAGCCCCACGACACCATCCGCCATCTGCTCTCCCAGCAGGCCGGCGCCTGGAATCGTGGCGATATCCCGGGCTTCATGCAAACCTATTCAGACTCGCCCGACACCGCTTACGTTGGTGCGTCCGGTGTCACCAAAGGCTACGCGCAAGTGCTTGCCCGATACCGGCGGAAATATGCGAACCGCGGCCAGATGGGTACCCTCCGCTTCTCGGATCTCGACATCCGCACCCTCACTGCCGAGGTCGCCACCGTGACCGGCCGTTTTCATCTCACCCGCAATCCAGATGCAGGCGGCAATGCCACCGGCTGGTTTACCCTGGTTCTCCACAAAACGCCTGCCGGGTGGAAGATCGTGCACGATCACACCAGTTGAGGTACCCTCCTGGTGACAATGCAGCCAGAAGGAAGCCCTTACCTTCAATTGGCGCGAGGCTGAATCAGCATCAGCGCTCGCGCCCTAAAGCCAGGGTGGTCCTCTACTTCCCGCCCGCGCCCTTCACCAGCGTCACCGTAATCTCAATCTTCGACGTCCCCACCAGCTTCGATATCCCTACCGTCGTCCGCGTCGGCCGCGGCTCCGGAAACGCCGCCATGTACACCTTGTTCATCCGGTCAAACAGCGTCATGTCCGTCAAGTACACCTGCACCGCCACCGCATCGGCGAAGCTCATCCCCGCCACTTTCACCACCTCCAAAATATTGTCCAGCGTCTGTTTCACCTCGGCTTCAAAGCTCTCTGGAATCTTGCCGTCCGGCGTGCGCCCGACCATTCCGGATACATACAACGTGTTCCCCACCATCAGCGCGGAGCTGAAGGGCCGGCCCGGCGCCGTGTTCGGCGTTTGAATCACCTTCTTCTGTGCCAGCGCCGCCGGAACGAGCGCCGCCGTCAAGGTCAAAATCATGCAGAGGTTTCGCAAAGTCATAATGGCAATGATACTGCATGGTCCCCATGGACGGGCCGCTAGTCCCGCCCCCTCCCACGAAGCGGTACAAAAGAAGGCGTACCCCAGTACTACCGTCAAATCCATCCAAGTAACCATTGCACACACGTGTAATCGAAGGCATTCTGGGAATGCACAAACGTCCAGGTAACGGAAAACATGGTCACACTAGCGAATAAACCATCGAGCGAACGGCGAGCAGCCGACCGCTTCCCAATTGAACGTGAAGTACGTTACAAAGTACTCAGCAAGAAGAGCGCAGACGAAGGTGGCCTGGGCAAAACCGTGAACATCAGCAGCACTGGCGTGCTGTTCACCACGGAAAAACTGCTCATTCCAGGACGCCGCCTGGAAGTGGCCATCAACTGGCCGGCGCAGCTCAACGCCAAATGCTCTCTCCGGCTCGTCGCCCGCGGCCGCATCGTTCGCTTCGAAGACGGCAAGGCCGCGATGGAAATCCAGCAGTACGAGTTCCGTACGGCCAACCTCAGCCCGCAATAGCCGGGCTTTCCGCACTGCCAGCCGGTATAATCGAGCAATGGGTCTAGACAGACCCATCCCTCAGCACCTATGAGGAAACGCCTTCTTTTCGGTACCGGCCTTGTCCTCCTCGCCATTCTGGTGACGCTGATCGTCTGGCAGGTTTCCTTCGACTTCGGCGAATTCGCCCCCACCAGCACTCCCCAGACTTACGTCTTCTGGGCGGTCTCCACATTCGTCTTCCTGCTCACCGTCACGCTCAGCTTCATGCTGCTGCGCACGGCACTCAAGCTCTACGTCGAACGCCAGCGCAACAAAGAAGGCTCGCGCATCAAATCGCGCCTCGTGTTTGGTGCCATGGCGCTCAGCGTCATGCCCGTCCTGTTCCTTGTTCTGTTCAGCGTCTCCGTCCTCAATCGCACCCTCGACCGCTGGTTCACACGCCCCGCCATGAACATCCGCTGGAACCTCATCGAGGTCGGCGTGGCCATGGATCTGGAATCGCAGAGCCGGGCCAATCTTGTCGCCCAGATGCTCGCTGAACAACCGGCCGGCTCCCCCAACATCGCGCGCATCTGCAAGCAGCAGGATGTCGAGCAGGCTTGGGTCAAACCCGCCACAGGATCGCCTTACTTCCTCTGCGGCCCGCCGAAACAGGCCAGCACCCGCACCGTGGAAGGCCATGCCAACTATGGCCAGGAGGCGCAACTTCTCGTCCGCATCGTCATGCCGCTCGACTTCTCCGACAAGCAAAAGGAGATCGCCAAGCAAGTCGCCGACTACGACGAACTCGCCACGCGCCGCAAGGATTTTCGCAATCTCTACATCCTGTTGCTGGCGCTGATCACGCTGTTTATTCTCTTCGTCGCCACCTGGATCGCGCAGTTCATGGCGCGCCAGATCAGCGATCCCATTCTCGCCATCCTCGATGCTGCCGAAGAGGTCCGCAAGGGCAATCTCGAACACCGCATCAACATGACCGCGCTCGATGAATTGGGCGTCCTCGTCCGCGCCTTCAATCAGATGACGCACGATCTCGATGCCAACAGCCGCGAACTCGAACGCCGCCGCCGCTTCACCGAAGCCATCCTCGAAAGCATCCCCAGCGGCGTCATCTCCATGTCTCCCGACGGCAAGATCCTCCGCTACAATCAGGCCCTGAAGCGCATCTTCCCTTCCCTCCGCCCAGACCGCCACGCCTCCATCGACAAGCTGCTGCCCGCCGACGAAGCCACTGAGATCCACTACCTCATGAACCGCGCCCGCCGCACCGGCGTGGCCTCGCGCCAACTCGATTTCCGCCTCGACCGCCAGATGGTCCACCTCGCCGTCACCGTCGCCGCCCTCGAACAAAAGGCGACCTCCGGGTTTGTTCTCGTCATCGAGGACACCAGCGAATTGCTGCGTGCCCAGAAAGCCGCCGCCTGGCATGAAGTGGCCCGCCGCATCGCCCACGAAATCAAGAACCCGTTGACGCCCATTGCCCTCTGTGCCGAACGTGTCGTGCGCCAGCTCGACCGGCTCGGCATCCCGCCCGAATCGAGCCGCGTCCTGCGCGATTGCTGCCAGACCATCCTCGGCGAGGTGGAATCCGTCAAGGCGCTCGTCGATGAGTTCGCCCAGTTCGCCCGCTTCCCCGCCGCCCAACTGGCCACCAGCGATCTCAACGAAGTCGTGCTCAACGCCCTCGCCGTATTTCAAGACCGCATGCCGTCCATCGAACTCGTCGCCGACCTCGCCCGCGACCTGCCCGCCGTCAAGCTCGACCGCGAGCAGTTCAAACGCGTCATCGTGAACCTGGTCGATAACGCCGCCGAGGCCATGCAGGATTCCCTCGTCCGCCGCATCGTTGTTTCCACCCGCGCCGTCACTCCCGAAAGCATCGAGCTCACCGTCGCCGATACCGGCTGCGGAGTTTCCCCCGAAGACAAGGAGAAGCTGTTCTTGCCCTACTTTTCCACCAAGGGCCGCGGCACCGGATTGGGGCTGGCCATCGTCAGCCACATCCTCGCCGAGCATCACGCCCAGATTCGTGTCGAAGATAATCAACCCGCCGGGACACGATTCCTCATCGACATCCCCGCCGCCGCCGTGGCCGACGCCGACTGGTCTCCCGTCGAGGCCAAGGCATGAAGCGTTACCGTGTCCTTGTGGTGGATGATGAGCCCGGCATTCGCCAATCCCTCATCGGCGTTCTCGAAGACGAAAACTACGATGTCCACGCGGTGGAGTCTGCCGAAGACTGCCTCGCCGAGATCGCCAGGCATCCTTATGATGTCGTGCTCATGGACATCTGGTTACCTGGCATCGACGGCCTCGAAGCCCTCCATCGCATTCAGGAAATCCCCCTCGAAGACCGCCCCACCGTAGTCATGATCTCTGGCCACGGCAACATCGAAACCGCCGTGCGCGCCACCAAACTCGGCGCCTTCGATTTCCTCGAAAAGCCTCTCACCATCCAGAAAATCACGGTCACCGTGAAGAACGCCGTCCAGCAGCGCAAGCTGGAACTCGAAGTACACCGCCTGCGCGAGGAATCCGGCCCCGGCCCGGAAATCATCGGCGACAGCATTCCCATGAAAGCGCTCCGGCAGCAGTTGAAGCTGATGGCCGGCACCAACGGGCGCGTGCTCATCTACGGCGAAAGCGGCACCGGCAAGGAACTGGTGGCGCACGCCATTCACGCCCTCAGTCCCCGCTCCGGCGAGCCTTTCATCGAGGTCAATTGCGCCACCATCCCCGAAGAGATGATCGAAAGCGAACTCTTCGGCCATCGCAAAGGTAGCATCGCCCGCGCGCATGAAGACAAGACCGGAAAATTCGAAAAGGCCCACGGCGGCACGCTCTTCCTCGACGAAGTCGGCGACATGAGCCTGCGCACGCAAGCCAAGGTGCTCCGCGTTCTTGAAGAGCAACGCTTCGAACCGCTCGGCGCGGGTGAGTTCGTGCAGGTCGATGTGCGTGTCATCGCCGCCACCAACAAGAACCTCGAACTCGAAATCGAGCGCGGCAACTTCCGCGAAGATCTCTTCTACCGCCTCAACGTTATTCCCTTCTCCGTTCCCCCGCTGCGCGAGCGCATGGAAGACATCCCCGTGCTCGCCGCCCATTTCCTCAAAGGCTTCACCACCGCCTACGGGCGCAAACCCAAGGAACTCACCGCCGAGGCTTACGCGGTCTTGCAGGACTACCACTGGCCTGGCAACGTGCGCGAATTGAAGAACCTCATGGAGCGCATCGTCATCATGAATCCGCAAGCGCACATCGATGCCCGCCACATCCCGCTCAACCCGGCCAAGCGCAGCGCCGCCGAAAAGCCTGTGGATCAATTCGCCAGCCTCCAGGATGTCCGCGAAGCCGCCGAGCGCGACTATATCCTCAAGAAGCTCGAAGAAACGAAAGGCAACGTCTCCCGCGCCGCGGAACTGCTCGGTCTCGAGCGCAGCAATCTCTATCGCAAGATGAAGGCCCTCGGCATCGACAAGGATTAAGCGATGCCCGCCCCGGTGGATCAGTTCGAGCAGCACCGCACCGCGCTCACCGGCCACTGCTATCGCATGCTCGGCTCCATTGCCGACGCCGACGATGCCGTGCAGGAAACCATGCTCCGAGCCTGGCGCGCATCGGATAGCTTTGATGGCCGCGCCGCGCTCCGCACCTGGCTGTACCGCATCGCCACCAACGTCTGCCTCGATCAGCTTTCCAGCAAAGAGCGCCGCTTCCGCCCCATGAGCAATTCCCCGGCCGGCACCGTGGATACGGAATTGATCCAACTCCCGCGCACGCATTGGCTCGAACCCGTTCCTGATGCCCGCGCTCTGCCCGCTGATGCCGACCCCGCCGAAAGAGCCATCCTCAAGCAGAGTATCCGCCTCGCTTTCGTCGCCGCCCTCCAGCACCTACCACCGCGGCAGAGGGCTATTCTGCTGCTCATGGAAGTGCTCGGATTTAGCGCCGCGGACGTCGCGGAAAGCCTTGCTATCTCCGCTGCCGCTGTCAACAGCGCCCTGCAACGCGCTCGCGTCACGCTCGCGGTCCGCCACACGGAAGTCCCCGCCGAGCTATCCGCCTCGCAGGAAAAACTCCTCGATCGCTATGTCGATGCGTTCCACGCCTACGACGTCGATGCCCTCGTTTCCCTGCTGCACGAGGACGCCACGTTCTCCATGCCCCCGTATGCACTGTGGCTGCGGGGTCCGCAATCGGTACACGACTGGCTGCTCGGCCATGGCAAGGGCTGCCGCGGCTCCCGCCTCATCCCCACTGCGGCCTGCGGCTCACCCGCCTTCGGCCAGTACCGCGCCCATCCCGATGGTGGCCACATGCCGTGGGCTCTGGTGGTTCTGGAACTCAAAAGTGACCGCATCGCCGGCTGGAACTCATTCCTGGATACGCAGACGCTGTTCCCCCAATTTGGGCTGCCCCTCCACTTGACCGATTCTACCAGTCCTCCCGCTGGAGGTAGAATGGTAGAGTGAGCCTCAATCTAAAGAATCCGCGAGCGCATGAACTAGCGAATGAGCTGTCCAAACTAACCGGCGAATCGCTCACAACAGCGGTGATTCGAGCTCTCGAGGATCGCCTGGAATCGGAACGTGCCAAACACGGCGCGATCCGAAAATCTGACCGAATTCTAGCTTTTGCCAAGAGATTCGCTGCCGGACTCCCCGCTGGCATCCATTCCGAAGACCATGCCGAACTCTACGGAGAGGATGGTCTCCCGAAGTGATCCTGGACACTTCCGCGTTGCTGTCAATTCTGTTCCTTGAGCCCGAGGCTGGCCCGTTCGCACGGGCCATCGAAGAGGCTTCAGTTGTTCGACTCTCGGTTGCAAGCTACCTGGAAGCTTCCATTACCATCGACCGCAGAACCGACGCAGTAAGGCGTGCCATGCTGGACTCCTTTCTCGATGACTTTTCCATTCAACTGGAGCCGGTCA
The DNA here is from genome assembly GCA_937952345.1 of uncultured Acidobacteriota bacterium. Taxonomy (GTDB): domain Bacteria; phylum Acidobacteriota; class Terriglobia; order Bryobacterales; family Bryobacteraceae; genus CADEFT01. The sequence goes on along the minus strand of CALFYN010000024.1, from coordinate 120 downwards.
CCGTCCAACAAGCCCTTCTTGCACGGCAAGCCTTCCAACTCTTCGGCAAAACGCGCCACCCTGCCGGGCTGAACTTTGGGGACTGCTTTACCTATGCGCTGGCGAAAGCAACGCGGGAGC
>CALFYN010000023.1 GCA_937952345.1 uncultured Acidobacteriota bacterium | reverse complement strand
CCTACGAGATGCTTGTGGACGGACGCTTGCAACCGCTCGGCGACGCCCGGTATCTCCTTTCGCCGGGGGACTTGTACGCCGTCCGCCAGATTCCGGAAATCATTACGCTGGGCATCTCGGCATTGAAAATCGAAGGCCGTTATAAGGATGCCGACTACGTGGCGCTGGCCACTCGCGCCTATCGTCAGGCCGTCGATGATGCGCTGGCGGGGCGGCCCGTGCAGATCTCCCCCCAAGAGGAGCTGCGTCTCGAGCAGGTATACTCGCGCGGCTTGGGGCCGCACTTCCTGGCCGGAACGAATCATCAGGCTGTCGTGCGCGGGCGCGCACCTCGGCATCGCGGCGTGTACATGGGATGCGTCACGCGCGTAGACCGGGATCGCGTGCGCGTGCAAGCAGCCCCGGCGCAGCGGATCGCTCCGCTGAAGGCGGGCGATGGCTTGGTTTTTGATGCGGCGGGCTGGCGAAGCCCCCAGGAGAAAGAGGAAGGCGGCCGCTTGTTTGGCGTGCGCGAAATGGCCGGCGGCGAATGGGAACTGGTGTTCGCAAACGGCGCCATTGATTTTGCGCGGATTCGCGTGGGAGATCTGTTGTGGCGCACCGACGACGCGGAACTGGCCAAAGTGGTTCGGCGTTATACGGAGCCCTCCTCGCCCGTGGCCAGGCAGACGGTGCATGTCGAGGTTACCGCGCGCGCCGGCGAGCCATTGCGGATGGAGTGGTGGCTGGCGGCTCGTGATTCGGTGCGTGCGGTCGTAGTTTCGCCGGAGCCACTGCAGGCAGCGCTGCAACGCGGGGCCGACGAATCCGTCTTTCGCGATCAGTTGGGCAGACTGGGAAACACAGCCTACACCCTCGCGGAGTTGCGGCTAACGATGGAAGGCTCGCCATTTGTGCCCGTTTCCTTGCTGAACCAGATGCGGCGCGATGCCGTTTCTCTGCTGGAACAGCGGCAAAGCGAATCACTGAGCCGCATGGTGCACGATCCTGTGGATGTGTTGCATGAGTTGTCGCCGTCGCTTGCGCCGCAATCTGCCACCGCACCGGCACAATTGCACTTGCTGGTGCGTACCGCGGAACAACTGCAAGCGGCGCTCGAATCGCGTCCCGCCAGCATCACCTTGGATTACCTGGAACTCTATGGGCTCAGGCCCTCCGTGGATCGCATCCAGCAAGCAGGCATAGTGGCCCGAGTGGCCGGCCCGCGCGTGCTGAAACCGAGTGAAGAGCGCATCCGGCATTTTCTCCTCAAGCTGAATTGCCCCATCGTCGTACGATCCGTCGGCCTGCTCCACTCCTTGCTCGAAACGGACCATCCGCCGCTGATTGGCGATTTCAGCCTCAACGCCGCCAATTCGATCTCCGCCGCCTCCCTGTTGCGAATGGGTCTGGACCGCATTACGCCAACACACGATCTGAACGCGGCGCAGATTGCGGCGCTGGCCCGGAACGCGGGTGCTGAGAAACTGGAGGTAATCGCCTATCACCATCTGCCCGTCTTCCATACCGAGCATTGTGTGTTCTGCCGCTTCCTTTCGACTGGCACTAGTTTCGAGGATTGCGGACACCCCTGCGAAAAGCATCGAGTCGCGTTGCGCGACGAAGCGGGCCGGGCGCATCCGGTGATGGCCGATGTCGGTTGCCGTAACACGGTGTTCGGCGCGGAAGCCCAGGAGGCAAGCCGTCATCTGCAAGCTTGGCGCGAGGCGGGTCTTGCACATTTCCGCCTGGAATTTGTCCATGAATCGGCGAACGAAGTATCGCGCGTGTCCACAATGTTTCGCGATGCGCTGGATGGCCGTGTCAGCAGCGACGAATTAGGCAGGATGCTGCGCAAAGTGGCGCCACAAGGAACCACCGAGGGCAGCCTCTTCGTACCCAAGGATTACCTGACGCTGCCTGTCCTGCGCTGAGCCCGGGCTGACGTCGCTATCCTTCGGTTGACCGCCACTCGGCGAGACCTTCGGCGGTGCGCCTGGCAAGCAGTTCCATGAATGCTGCCAGCAAGGATTGCCGGTGCCCGGTTTCCGCCGCCAGAATGTGGAACGGACTCATCAGCGTGGCGCGCAGCACATACAGTCCTTCCCGTTCGTAGTCGCTGGTGTGAATCTGGGCGCGGGTCAGCAACTCCTCCATCACACGCGCCGGATAGCTGGTTGCCCCGAATTCCGTGTGCGACAGGAAGAACGGCTGCGAATAGCTATATTGTGCATCGCCATGCTCGGCGTCGATGGTGAAGCGATCGTAGAGCCACCGGTTGAGCGCGTTGACGCGCACCAGGGGCCATGTCTCCTTTGGGACGGCGACAAAGCAGAGAATGTTCGTGTCCGGAGGCATCGCCGTGATCGGCAGAAACCGAAACGCGCATTCCTCGCCGTTGACCCGCGCCGCCACATCCCAGTGAATCAGCAACTCATAGAGTTCCCGCGCGGTCAGCAGCGACGCCCGCAGGATCTCACCATACCCGCTGCGGTCGGGCGGAATCATGCGGTGTGACAGCCAGCAGGCCGCCACCGAGGCGCCCGATTTCGATCCCTCCAGGATGTAAGGGCCAATGGTGGCCGGAGCGTGATGCCCCTTCGCCTGCACGTCATCATGCGTCGCCGATGAAATGTAAGGCGGGTCTTCGCTGATGAATTGCCGCACCAGGTCATTGCGGAAAGCCACTACGCCGCACGGGTATGGTATGTATCCCAACTTGTGTGGGTCCACCGTCACCGACTCAGCTTGTGGAAACGCGAGGAAAGACCGGCAGATTTCCTCGTAACCCCAGCGCAGGTGCAACGTTTTCGAGTAGCGCCCGCGTTCGATCTTCGCCTCGCGGGACACGAACTCGTGGACCTGTGCGATCTGTAGATCCGTACTCGTGCCCGCTTCGCAGGGCAGGAAGAGCGAACGCAGATATCCTCCCCACGCCGCGTCGATGTGAAACCAGAAGCTCTGCCCTGTGCGTTGCTCAATGGTGGTGCGCAACTCGGCGATGCGGTGGATCGGATCGACGGCGCCTTCCTCCGTTGTTCCGGCAACACCAATCACCGCGAGTGGCAGCATCCCCCTCCCGATCGCCGCTTCGATCTTTTCCTCCAGGTCGCGGCAATCGACGCGGAACATGGAATCGACATCCACCAGGATGATATTGCTCTTGCCGATGCCCAGCAGATCGGCTGCCTTGCTCAGGCTGTAGTGCCGCGTGCCGGCGACAAACAGTGCCGGTGGAGCGGTGGAATAGCAGGCTTGCGTGCCATGCTGGGGAAGGCTGTACGGACTTTCGGCAAGCAATTCCGCAACCTTGGCCGATACGTGGTCACGCTCCAGTTTGTAGTGATGCCGCACCGCCTCGGCGAACCGCGAATAGAGATAAATTGCCTGATTCGGCTTAATGCCGATCACCGCCATCGCACCCAGAGAGGCAATGGGATGGCTTTCGGCGGGCGTCTGCGGCAGGCGCAGAGCAAGCGGGATCCCGTGTCTTCTGGCCGCGTCCCACACGGACAGCGGGAAGTAGCGGATGTTGCGTGCCATCCACAATGCCTCGAGATTCGCCACTGTGCCGCCCGAGGTGATATGTGCCCATCCGAACTCCTCGCGCGAAGGACGGTCCTCTTGCGGCGGGGCCTGGTAACCCAGCATGCGCAGAATATCGCTGCCCACTTCCAGTTCCCATTTCACCGTCACCGGAGCCGCTTCCGGCGTGACATTGTTGGGATTGTAGAGCAGCCCGGCGAAGTAGCCCAAAACGCTGGGGATCGTTTGATCGGACAGCATGTGGGCGATATACCGTGGACTATAAAAAGGAAAATGCCGCCGCAGTCCGGCCAGCATCTCCGTGATCTGCTGGAAAAGCTCGTCGTTCCATGCCGTGGATTCGCGCCGCAGGCTCTGCGGGATCAGAATCTCATCGGATGGGAAGTAATTCCGCCGCCAGTGGAAATAGTCCTGCAATATATGCAAAACGAGCTTCTCTTCCCATTCGGCATTCTCCGCCTTGGGCCCGAGAAACCACGCGGCCAGCTTCTTCGTGCGTTCGCGTTCTTGCACTGCGCTTTCAGGATAGCGCCCTTACGGCCGTCCGGGCGCTCCTCGGTTCATGCAAATCTTCCTGGAATCCACCCGGCATCGATGGCCTTGGAACGGAACAATCCTCCTCCGGCTGTAATGAACAGTGACTTCCCATCCGCGCCGCCAAATGCGCAGTTCGTCACCTCATCGAGCGGCACCGCCAGAAACTGCAGCAGTTTGCCTTCGGGCGACAACACATAGATGCCGCCCTTCAGTTTGTCCGCGGTTTCATGCGGCGGATGGGGCTTGTTCAAACCTCCCGCCACGAACAGGCGGCCGGCGCGATCCATCTTCAACCCATCCGGCCCGCGAGCGCTGCCCCAATCGAAAATCAGCTTCCGGCTGGCGGCATCCACTCCGCCGTCGGGCCGTAGACGGAAACGCCACAGCTTGCGTGCGCCTCCCGCCGTGTTGTTATTGTTATCGGCGACATAGAGAAACTCATCCTTTGGCGAAACCAGCACGCCGTTTGGACGGTCCGCCTCATGCGTGATGACCCGATGTACCACGCCGGGTGCGTCGATGCGATAGACCCCTTCCACCAGTCGTCCCGATGCGTCCTTCAGTTCCATCCCTTCGCGCGGGCCGTAGCGTGGATCGCTGAAGTAGACGCGCCCCTTACTGTCGATTGTGAGATCGTTCGGCGAGTTGAATCGTGCTCCTTGAAACCGGTCCGCCAGCACCGTGATGCTTCCGTCCTTCTCCGTGCGCGTCACGCGCCGTTCTCCCTGTTCGCATACGATCAGGCGTCCCTGCGCATCCACCAATAACCCGTTGGGTCGTCCCGCCGGATCGCGATATACACTGACCTTGCCATCCTTCGAGTAGCGGTAAATCTTGCCGTTGCCTGTGCAGAGCACGCCGAGTTCAGGATGCCAGGCCGGGCCTTCGTGAACGCCAAACTCGCCGAGAGGTTCCAGCCCGCTGAGAATCGGCTGTTGCGACTGGAGGGGAAGGGAAAGCGCGCCCACAAGCACACTGCGGCGGCTGAGGAAAACACCACTCATAGACCTTTATTGTAGTTACGATGGCAGGTATGACGTTGCAACCGGAACCCGTGGAAGTGGCTGCCCTGCCACCGAACAATTCCACCTATTCGCAGGCCGTGCGCCTGGGAAATCTGCTCTTTGTGTCAGGCCAACTGGGCGTGGATCCACAGACACGCCGGCTGGTGGAAGGAGCGATTGCCGGGCAGACGCGCCGCGCGATTGAGAATATTGCGCTTGTGCTGAACGCTGCTGGATCCGGGCTCTCGCGTGTCGCCAAAGTCAACATCTTCATCTGCGATTTCTCCGCCCTTCCAGAGATGAACCAGGTCTATTCGCAGTACTTCCCCCATCGTCCCGCGAAGACCACCGTCGAGATCACCGGCCTCGATCAGGGCGCGTTAATTGAGATCGAGGTAGTCGCCGCCGCCTGATGTGCGAGAGTGAAAGGATGTTGCGCACCTTCGCGAAGAGCCCGGGGTTTGCGGCGGTCTCGGTGTTGACACTGGCGCTTGGCATCGGCGCGAACACAGCCATATTCAGCGTCGTCGAGACAGTCCTGCTGTCACCGCTCGAGTATTCCCAGCCGGATCGCATTGTCAGCATCGGGTCCCGTTTCTCCGATACGGGCAGGCTGGCGCCTCGTCTCACCGGTGGCGACCTGATGGATCTGCGTAAGGAGAGCCGCTCCTTCGAAGCGCTCAGCACATTCAGCGGAGGAGAAATCGGAGTGCAGCTTCGTGACAAGGCCGAATTTACCGGAGTGTTCTTCGTCAACCCGGAGTTTTTCGCCGTGTTGGGCGTACAGCCGCGGGCTGGCCGCCTGTTCTCCACTGGCGAGGAGCCTTCCGCCGTGGTCAGCACCGCCTTTGCCGCAAAGCACCTCGGCGGAGTTACGCAGGCGCTTGGCCAGAAGTTCAGCGTCGAGCATCGAATGTACGAAGTCGTGGGAGTTGTTCCGGCCGAACTGCGCTTTCCGCGTACCGCCGAAGTGTGGCTTCCTTCACCCCCGCAACCGCGCAACCTCAATCGAACTGCCTACAATTACCCAACCGTTGCCAGGCTCAAAGGTGGCGTGGGTCTCGATGCGGCGCAGGCGGAACTGGCTTCGCTGTCGCAGCAACTCGCTACGGCGTTCCCCGATTCAAACCGCAATAAGACTCTCGCCCTCACTCCATTGCGGGAATCGCTGGTTGGCGGCATGCGGCGCATGCTGTATTTCTTGTTGGGCGCTGTTGCCCTCGTGCTCTTGATTGCCTGTGCCAATGTGGCCAATCTGCTGCTGGCGCGCAGTACGGTGCGCAGCCGTGAGTTCGCCGTGCGCGTAGCACTCGGGGCAAGCCGGGGCCAGATTCTCCGGCAACTGGTCTCGGAAAACCTCGCTCTCGGTCTCTGTGGGGGAATCATGGGCGTGGCCTTCGCCTGGTTCTGCCTCGATGCATTGACAGGCCTCGCGCCCCAACTGCCGCGCATTTCCGAGGTGCGGTTGAACTGGATGGTGCTCGCGTTCACCATGGGGATTTCCGTGCTGGCAAGCCTGCTCTTCGGACTCATTCCCGCCGTGGAGGCATCCCGTATCGACCTCAGCGATACGTTGAAGCAAGGCGGCACACGCGGGCTCGTGGGGGCGCGTTCACAGCGCATGCGCAAGACGCTGGTCACCGTGGAGATCGCGCTCAGTGTGACGCTCGCCGTCGGAGCCGCTCTGCTGTTGCGCAGCTTCTTCAACCTCCACACGGTGGAACTCGGCTATCGGCCGGAAGGCGTATTGGTGATGTACGCGCATGCTCCGGCGAAGGATCTGGCCGGTCACATCGCCGCAACAAGACACTACGAAAATGTTTTTCGAGAATTGCGGGCGCTCCCCGGCGTACGCAACGTGGCCGCGGTGATGGGGCTGCCCACGGGTCGCTATAGCTCCTTCGGCATGTACGCCGTGGAAGGCATGCACAAATTCGCACCGGGCGAAAAGTTGCCCGCCGCCGGATTCCGCCTCACCAGCCCCGGCTATTTTGAGGCCATGGGCATGCGCCTGCAGCGGGGGCGGGATTTCTCAGAGCGCGATCAATATCAAGCCCCGTTCGTCGCTATTGTCAGCGAAGCGCTCGCGCAGCAGACGTTCGGTAACGAAGATCCCATTGGCCGCCGCATCCAATGCGGACTGGATTCCGACCAGTGGATGACCGTGGTTGGTGTCGTCTCCGATGTGCGGCATAGTTCTCCCGCCGACACGCCCGAGCCGCAACTGTATATGCCCTTCCAGCAGCATCCTTTCATGGCGAACGAACTGCAGGTCGTCATCCGCACTGCCGGCGACGCGCGGGCAGGGATCCCTTCCGTACAGGCGCGCATGCGTGCATTAAGCCCCAGTTTCGCCATCAAGTTCACTACCCTCGAATCCATGGTGCATGACTCGGTGGCTACGCCGCGTTTCCGCACCTTCCTGCTCAGCCTGTTTGCGATTCTCGCCGTGGCGCTTGCCATGGCCGGTGTCTATGGAGTGATGAACTACATGGTCTCGCAGCGCACCTCGGAGTTCGGCTTGCGGATGGCTCTCGGTGCTGCTCCCGGCGATCTGCTGCGATCCGCGCTGACAGAAGCGGCCGGACTCGCCGGCGTTGGGCTAGCTATTGGCGCTGCTCTATCGCTGGCGCTGCATAAGGTGCTGGACAGTATGCTGTTCGGAATCACAGGCACGGATTGGAGCACCTACGCTGCCGTGGCCGCCCTGGTGCTCGGCGCATCGATGATGGCGGCGTTTCTACCATCCCGCCGTGCATCCCGCATCGACCCCATGATCGCCCTCAGGGAGGAATAGGTGATCGTCTGGGGTGACATTGTCGACGAAGCCGTGCGCGCCGTGCGTGTTCACAAACTGCGTGCGTCTCTCACCGTGCTCGGTTTGACAATGGGTGTCGCCACTCTCATTGCGGTCATGACTCTCGTGCAAGGCGCGAATCGCTTCGTCGAAACGAAAGTCGCCAACCTCGGTACCGATGTCTTCCAGATCGCCCGCACACCCTTCACCGTGACCGATTTCGGACAGATCATGAAGGCTCTGAAGCACCGTAAGTTCGAACTCGAGAACGCCAAGGCGCTTGCCGCGGCCTGCGCCCATTGCGACATGGTAGGTGCTACCGCGAGCTCCACCGGGCGTGTCCGCTACCGCGACGAAGAGATCGCCGATGTGAGCCTTCTCGGCCACACAGCGAACATGGTTTCCATCGACACCCGTACCGTCGAGATTGGCCGCTACTTCACTCCTTCCGAGGATCAACGTGCCGCGCAAGTCTGCCTCATCGGCGATACGATTCGCGAACAGTTCTTCACCGGTACGGATCCGGTCGGCCATGTGCTGCATGTCGGTGCGATGGAGTGCACCGTGATTGGAGCATTCGAGAAACTCGGTTCGCTCCTTGGTCAGGATCAGGACAAATTCATCATTCTGCCCATGAACGCGTACCTGCGGCTCAGTGGCCGCCGCTCCAGCGTCACCATCAATGTCAAAGCGCAAGGCGGTGCGGCATTCGAGCAGGCGCAAGAGGAGGCCCGCCTCGCCCTGCGCGCTCTTCGCCATGTTCCCGCGGGCGCCGACGACGATTTTTTCATCGCCACCAAAGACAGCTACATCTCACTCTGGCAGAGCATCTCCGCCGCATTTTTCGCCGTGTTCCTCATGGTCAGCGCCATTTCCGCCATTGTCGGTGGTATCGTCATCATGAATGTGATGCTGGTCAGTGTGACGGAGCGGCGGAAGGAGATCGGCATTCGGCGAGCTGTCGGCGCGACGCAATCCGACATCCGCCGTCAATTTCTGGCGGAAAGCCTGCTGCAATGCCTGGTCGGTGGCACAATCGGAATCCTCTGCGGATTCTTCTTCGCACTCGCCGTGCGCCGCCTCACGGCTTTTCCCACGCAGGTGGAGACGTGGGTGGTGGTGTTCGGGCTGGCGATGAGTTCCGCCATCGGCTTGTTCTTTGGCATCTATCCAGCCGTGCGCGCATCGCGTCTCGATCCCGTGGTGGCATTGCGAGCCGATTGAAATGACACGCGCGGAACTCAGAGAAAATCTCGGCGTGGCGCTATCCACCCTCCGCGCCAACAAGGTTCGCAGTGCGCTGACGATCCTCGGCATCGTCATCGGTGTATCTTCCGTGATCGCCGTTGCGGCCATTATTCAAGGGTTGAACCGCTACGTCTCCGACAAGGTGGAAAGCCTCGGCTCCCGCACCTACTTCATTACTCGCTTTCCACCCGGCACATTCAATTTCAGTCGCCTGCCCGAACATATCCGCCAGCGCAAGTATCTTGAGTTCGCATATGCCCGCCAGGTAGCCGAGTCATCCCCGTCCGTCGAGTTCGTCACCGCATTCGGCACGCGCATGGCCGCCATGGGAATGTCCGGTGCGGGTGTCAATGAAGTCTCCTTTGAAGGCCAGCGTGTCGAGCGCATCATCCTCCGTGGCATCGAGCCGGAGTTCATGCAGGCCTTCCCCATGTTCACCATCGAGCAGGGGCGCGGCATCACACGCACCGACGACGTTCATGCGCGCGCCGTGGTTGTGTTGGGGAATGCGGTAGCCGATTCGCTGTTCGGTCCCATCGACCCCATCGGCAAGCAAGTCCGCTTGAACGGAAAGCTGTACGAAGTGATTGGAGTGATGCAGAAGGAAGCCGGCATGTTTGGCGGTCCCGGCCCCGACGATTTCGTCCTCACTCCGCTCGGCGATTTTCGCAAACGATACCCGGAAGCCAAGGAAATGGTGTTGGCGTTTTCGGTGGCGCCGAACCGGCCGGCGGAGGAAGGCCGCGAGCAAGTGGAGCAGGCCCTGCGCCGCCTTCGCAAAGTGCCGCCCAATGCGCCCAGTGACTTCGACATCACCTCTCCCGATTTCCTCACTTCCATGTGGAATCAACTCACCGGAGCCCTGGTAATCCTCACTTTCGTCATCAGCAGCGTCGGGCTGATCGTTGGCGGGATCGGAGTCATGAACATCATGCTCATCTCCGTTACGGAGCGCACCATGGAGATCGGAGTGCGAAAGGCCATCGGAGCACGCCGCATCGATATCCGGGCCCAGTTCTTGCTGGAGGCCATTACTCTCAGCGCGGTTGGCGGAATCCTCGGCATTATCTGCGGATTTGCTATTGCCCTCACAGTGCGGTTGCTGATCCCCGCTATTCCGGCGGAAATCTCCATGCTTTGGGTGGCGCTGGGCGTTTCGATCTCTGTCGGCGTAGGCTTATTCTTCGGCTACTATCCCGCCAACCGCGCCGCGGCCCTCGATCCCATCGAATGCCTGCGTTATGAATGAGCCCCAACGCGGGTAGAATAGAAGGAGCACTCGATTCTGACCCCCGAATGACAAGAAAAAGATTTATCTGGAAACTCCGCGAGCGGGAGATCACTCTCGGTGACCGTACGTTGATTATCGGCATTCTCAATGTCACTCCCGATTCCTTCTCGGATGGCGGGAAATACGCGGATCCGGACCGCGCCTTCGTGCGCGCCATGGAGATGGAAGAACAAGGTGCGGATATCATCGACATCGGTGCGGAATCGACGAAGCCGAATTCGCAGCGTGTTCCCGAAGCCGAGGAATTGCGCCGTCTCATTCCTGTCCTGAAGCGCCTGCGCGGCCAGCTTTCCATTCCGATCTCGGTCGATACCTACAAGTCCGCCGTCGCCGACAAAGCGCTTACCCACGGTGCGGAAATCGTCAATGATCCTTCCGCACTCACCTTCGATCCCGGCTTGGCGAAAGTCGTCACCAAGTACGATGCCGGGCTCATCCTCAACCACATGCGCGGCACGCCGGAAACATGGGCGAAACTGCCGCCGCTCAAAGATCCCCTCAGCACCATCTCCGGCGATCTCGGCGCATGCGTGCACCGCGCCATCCAAGCCGGAGTGGACAAAGCCCGCATTGTCATCGATCCCGGTCTCGGGTTCGGCAAGCGCAAAGACGAGAATTGGGAAATCCTGGCGCGCCTCCCGCAACTGCAGCGCCTGGAATTGCCGATGCTGGTAGGGCCATCCCGCAAGAGCTTTCTGCAGCAGAACACCGATTCCGAAACTCTCATTGCGGGAGTTTCCGCCGTTACCGCCGCCGTGCTCGGTGGAGCGCACATGGTGCGTGTGCACGACGTAAAGGAAATGGTAGTCGCTGCGCGCGCAGCCGACGCCGTGCTGCGCAACAGCGTGCAGGGAGTGTAAATGCCCGCGCACGACGATTCACCCCAGGCGCTGCTCCATCGCGTTGTGGCTAGCGCCGCCTTCCGTGCCTCCAATGGCCATGCCGAATTGCTCCAGTACGTCTGCCAGCAAACGCAGGCCGGCCAGGATCTGCGTGAGCACGACATTGGCGTCACGCTGTTTGGACTGGAACCCGGCTACGATGTTTCCGAAAACCCACTGGTGTCCGCCACGATGGAGGAAACGCGCCAATGGTTGAAGTCTTACTTCACGGGGGAAGGGAAGCGCGAACTGCTGCGCGTGGCGATTCCCAAGGGCGAGTTCCGTGCGTTCTTCTATGAAGCCGACCCCGGTCAGTTGGCCGAGGCCGCCAACGAGCCCTCCGCTCTCGAGCGCTTCTGGTTGCCGTATTTTTCCAATCAGCGGCCCAACATTCTGGTGCATGGCGCGCTCGACCAGGATTCGATGCTCATCCCGGAGTCCTACGCCGCCGTACAGTTGGCGCTCCTGTTCGAGCGCCACCACGCCCGGTTGCAGTTGCTTCCTGCCGCCGCCGATCTGCCCGAACACGCACACCTCATATTGACGGGCACGCCAGCGGTGAATCCCGCCATTGCCGGCTACGCTGCGGGTCCGGTGGAGTGCCCAGTTCTGGAACGCACCGTCACTGACCAGGGGAACTTCGTCACCATCCTCGCCGCGCCTCAGCCGGAGGATATACTCCCGGTGGTCCGCTTTGCTGTATCGGAAGAATTGCTGGAGCGCGCTTTGCTGCAAGTCGGTCCCCAATGGCCGCCGCACTTCCGCATGACGCTATAACGCCTTCGACTCAAATCCGATCATCGCCACGATAATTCCCAACTCCCGCGTCTCCACTTTTCCGGCTTCGAGAAATTTGTCCAGTGCGAACTCCACGGAAATCGCATCACCTGCAAATGCCGCGGCGGGAACCTCGCGCTTATAGGTGTAGTCGCCGTTCTTCGTGTACGTCTCGCCTGCCAGTGGCGCCCCGTTCACGTTTGCAGTCAGCGTCACGCTGCCGAGATTCTGTATTGTCGACTCCGCCACCGAGAGTTTCACCACCAGGAACGCCCCATCCTTGGCGGCGTTGCGTGGCGGCCGCAGCGTCACCGCGAACGATCCCTTTGTCCATCGCCACGCATTCCCCTCCAGCGCGTGAAATCCACGCACCAGTTGCTGCGAAGTCTCCGGATCTGCCACGTGAACGATGGAGCGTATCCCCGGTTCGCTATCCATGGTCTGTGTGACTCTCACCCGCTCCGGAGTCTTACATGCCCCCGCGGCCAGCATCGCCGCTACCAGCCCAACTCTCAATCGCCGCATCGTTCCACCTGTACCAGGCAACTGAAGAACGTTGGGCTGCCGCCAAGATCCGTGAGGCGCGGCGATGTCAACGCGTTAATGCCCGTTCCGTTCGGGGAACGCTTGGGCCAGCGCACCGAAGGCGCGCGCACAACGCCTTCGGCAACCGATCCATTCACCGACGCTTGCAACATCACGCTCCCGCGGTCATTGAACACGCGCACCAAATCGCCATCCGCGATCTGGCGCGGTGCGGCATCCGCGGTGTGCATCCACAACAGCGCCGTCTCTTCGTCCGTCTCGTCCCGATGCCCAAACGTGGAGTTCATCGAGTTGTCGTTCTTTGAGGAAACCATCTCCAGCGGATACTTCGCGCGCAAGCCCGCGTCACCGTGGCGCGATTCCACCGGTGGCGTGTAATGCAGAGTCTCCGGCCGGAATTCGCACCTGCCATCCGATGTGCCGAACCCGCCTTCACGGAACGGTAAGAACGGGTCGCCGAGATTGAGGCGTACGAAATGCTCCCGCTCCAGTCGCTCCAGCGTGATGCCCTTTACAAACGGATGCTCACTCGCCAGCGCCGTGCGGATCATATCGTCTTCCGTCTCACGGAAGCACGCCTCGCCGAAGCCCATCCGCTGCGCCAGCAACCGGAAGATTTCCACGTTCGATTTCGTCTCACCGGGCGCCGCCAACGCAGGCCGCCCCAGTTGCAGATAGTAATGCCCGTAGGCGAAGTATAGATCCGTGTGTTCCAGAAACGTAGTCACCGGAAGCACGATATCCGCGTAATCCGCCGTGTCCGTTTGAAATTGCTCCAGTACGGCGAGAAACAGATCTTCCCGCCGCAACCCGCGTTTCACGGAATTCTGGTCGGGATGAATCGCCCCTGGATTGGAGTTATACACCACCATGGCATGCACCGCAGGATCCACTTCCCCATTGAGCAGCCGCCCCAGTTCCGACATGTTCAACAGCCTTGCCTCGCGTCCCAACGCTGACTGCAACTGCAGTTCCGGCTTTTCCAGCCCACTGCGATTGACATGAAAGGCCTGCGAAGTGCTGAGCTGCAATCCCCCACCCGCGTCCTTCCATGCGCCCGTGATCACAGGCAGATACGCGATTGCTTGAATCGCCCGCCCACCACGTTCGCTGCGGTTTACGCCATAGTTCAGGCGGATGGCCGCTGGCCGCGTCTCCGCATACTCGCGCGCCAGTGCAACGATCTCCTCCTTGGCGATTCCAGTCAATCCTGCAACACGGTCCG
>CALFYN010000022.1 GCA_937952345.1 uncultured Acidobacteriota bacterium | reverse complement strand
TGGCAATGATGATGGCAATTACGATGCTCGCCACCATGAGAAGGACGAGAAACAGAACGTTGGTTCGTCCTCGGGCGCTGGCGACGGCGATCTTGGTGAGTGCGACGAGGGCGAGGAAGAGACAGGCGAGAGCGGTATCCCGGAACCGGGCTACCTTCTGGTTGCCATCGGGGAGCAGTCCGTTCTTGATGAGGTAGGTTTCGTAGCCCTGCAGGGATTCCTCGCACCGCAGTTGGTTGGCTTGCGTGGCCTTGCGCGCGGTTGCCAGTTCCTTGAGCAACGCTTGTTCGAGTGGATGATCCACACCTTTCGTAGAGCCGGCTATCATCTGGTCGCTTTCGACAAGAATGCGCTTGCGATCGACCAGAGACACGACCGCGGTTTCGATGGCGGCTTGTTTTCCGCCCCGGAGGAAGGCGATGAGGTACGGGTCTTCGATCTTCGGCAGGGGACGCCGGTCGGCATTCTCGCGAGTGCGGCGGCGGAAATGGATGGCGGCGATGACCACGGCGGCAACGATTGCATAAAAGAGCAGGAACTCGGGTCCACGCAAATCGAATGGGTTCATAAGTGCGACTCCAAACGCAGGCGCATGGCGGTAGCCAACGCAAGCAGGTGATCGATGACTGCCGGCGCGGGCGGCGATGCGGGCGCCGATTGCTCACGCACGGTGGAAAAATATTGCGGGAGGTAATTCCAATCGGGGTTGGCGAGTGAGGCGATGACCGCGGCAAAGGCATCCTTGGGCGATTCGCCGGCATGGCCTTCGACGTCGCGAAGAGCGGCGGCGCAGGAGCGGATGGGGCCGATGGCGTCGGCAATCGCGCCGGCAATGCGGTCCGGGTGAGCCGAAAGCAGAGTGTAGCGTTCCCGAAGACGGAGGGTGAGATTGAGCAGCGATTGGCGTGTGCGGCGGATTTCCTCGTCGCGGCTGATGGCGAGTCCGGCAAACGGATCGGGGCCATACACAACGAAATGACGGCGGAGAATATCGGCGAATTTTTGCGCAAAGCAATCGAGGGCGGCTTCGATTTCGGATTGGGCGAGGAACATGACCTGGAGGTCAATGGCGGCGCGGGCGAGAGTGAGTGTGTTGCTGAGTTCGGCGGCTTTGGGCGTGGGGAAATCGGAGAGAACAAGGATGAGGTTGACGTCGGATTGCTGGCGGAGGCGGCCTTCGGCGGCACTGCCGAACAGAACGGCGGAATGCAGATGACTGCCGAAGGACTCGCGGGCGCGGCTGACGAAATCCTGCAGCAGGGCGGCGGTTTGTTCGGGGAGACCATCGGGGAGACGGAGTGGAAAGGACATGATTCCCTCAAGTGTAGACAAGAATACAGGGGCGATTTCTCTTTACATCACAAAGTACTTGACGCGGAGCAGTGTTTCTCCTATGATACAGACATGCTTCCGGCACGGTCGAATCCCGTTCCCATCCAACAGCATGCCATTGATAATCTGCGCTACATCCGGGAGACGATGGAGCGGGCATCGAGTTTCACGGCAGTGCCAGGCTATGGAATCGTAGCCGTTGGAGTAACCGCGATGCTGGCGGGAGTGCTGGCGCACATGCAGAGCGGCGCCGCACGATGGCTTGGGGTATGGATTGCGGAGGCGCTGGTGGCAGTCGCGATCGGGGCCTACAGCATGCGCCGGAAGGCGTCGGCGGGCGGGCATAGCGTTACGTCAGCGCCCGCGCGGAAGTTCGCGCTGAGTTTCGTTCCGCCGCTGTTTGCGGGGGCCGTGTTAACGGCGACGCTGTTTCCGGCTGGACATGTTTCGCTGCTGCCCGGGTTGTGGCTCTTGCTGTATGGAACGGGTGTGATGACGGCGGGCGCGTTCAGCATTCCGGTAGTTCCGGCGATGGGGGCGAGTTTCGCCGCACTGGGAGCGATTTGCCTGTTTACTCCGCCGGCATGGAACGATTTCTTCCTACTGGCTGGTTTCGGCGTATTGCACGTCGTGTATGGAGTTGTCATTGCGAGGAGGTACGGTGGCTAAACAAAACCTTGCCCGCAAGTCTGAAATGCCGACTGCGCGGCGGGCGGCGATGCCCGCGCCGCATGTTCCGGAGTTTGACCGTCTGATTCATGAGCGCGTCCGGCTGGCGATTGTGAGTGCGCTGGCCGCCAACGATTCGCTGACGTTCACGGAATTGAAGAAGCTGCTGGACACCACGGATGGGAACTTGAGCATCCATTCGCGGAAGTTGGAAGACGCGGGCTACATCGCCTGCGAGAAGTATTTTGAAGGGCGCGTACCGAAGACCGAATTCCGGCTCACGCCGGCGGGGCGGAAGGCGCTGCATCAGTATTTGGATCATATGGAGGCGCTGATCAAGGCGATGCGCGATCCGCATTGAGGCGGGCGTGTGTCTCTTTTTTTGCCGGTATACTTTATGTCTCAAAGAACTTCTCTGCTGCAAGCAGTTCCGCGGCATGTGGCGATCATCATGGATGGAAACGGGAGGTGGGCCACGGCGCGTTCCCTGCCCCGCGTGGCGGGTCACCGGCAGGGAGCGCAGGCGGTGCGCCGAACGGTAACGGCAGCGTGCCAACTGGGAGTGACGACGCTCACGCTGTACGCGTTCTCCTCCGACAACTGGAAGCGGCCACGCGCCGAGGTTTCGGCATTGATGCTGCTGTTCCGGCGCTATCTGGTACAGGAAATTGAGGAATGCCGGCGCGAGGGCGTACGCCTGAGCGTCATTGGCAGAAGGGACCGGCTGCCCGGCGATCTGATCCCCTTGATCGAATCCGCCGAGCGTACAACGTCGTCGGGCAGCCGGCTCCATCTTCGACTGGCGGTGGACTATTCCTCGCGCGATGCGATACTGGCCGCGGCTGAGGAGGCTCGGACGCGGGAGGAGATGACGGCATTGCTGGGTCCGGATGTGGATCTGCTAATCCGGACGGCGGGCGAGCAGAGGCTGAGCGACTATCTGCTATGGGAGTGCGCCTACGCGGAGTTTCATTTCACGCAGCAATTGTGGCCTGATTTCGATCACGAATCGCTGCGGAAGGCGATCGCGGAGTTTCAAGGCCGCGTGCGGCGATTCGGGGCGCTGCCCAGTCCGAAACCAGCGGCGTGAGGGCGAGCGGCTATACTGGCCGTTGATGACACGCACACGGTTAGCACTGGTTGTATTGGGCGTTACAGCGGTTGGCGCAGCGGTGAAAACGGACCTTTCGGGGATTCTCTCCTCGACAGCGCTGGCGGGCAAGCAGGCCAACGATGCGTATCTGGTGGCATCGGCGCAGTTGGTGCGGCCGTGGATGTTGCGGACGCGGATTCCGGGACGTCCGGCGGATCTGGCGGTCCATCCGACAGGCTCCTTTGCGGCGGTGCTGAACGGAACAAGCGTGGTCACGGTGGATCTGACAACCGGAAAAGAGCTCAGCCGTGTGGCGACGAAAACCACCTCGTATGTGGGCATTGCGTTCCGGCCGGGTGCGAACGAATTATGGGCAAGCGAGGCAACGCGTAACGGGCCGGATGCACTTCTGCGCATCCCACATTCGGCGGACGGAACGCTGGGCAAGTTGCAGCGTTTCGAGTTGGAGGGCCATCCTATCCCAGCGGGGCTGGTGTTTTCCAAAGACGGCGGCAAGCTCTACGTGGCCCTGCATCATAGCAATGAGATTGCGACGGTGAACGCCGCAACGGGGGAGATCGTGGAGCGCTGGAAGACCGATCTGGCGCCGTTTTCGACCGCATTGGATCCGGCAGGGAAGACGCTGTATGTGTCGAATCGAGGCGGGGCCGCGAACGCGCGCGCAAAGCAGGCGCCAAGCGGGATGGTGGATCTGCCGACGGATGACGTGGGATCGGTGTTGCCGGGCACGTTGCAGATATTCGACACGGAGACGGGGCAGAGCCAATCGCTGGCAGTGGGACTGGCGCCCGCGGGTGTGGCATTGAGCCCGGACGGGCGGACGCTGGCCGTGGCCAATGCACATTCGGACACGATATCCATTCTGGACACCAAGACGAAGGCGATGACAGCGGTGGCGATTGACCCTTCTTCGAAATTGCCGGGAATATTGCCGAACTCGTTGGCTTTTTCAAAGGATGGACGCCGGCTGTATGTTGCGTGCGGGGGCGAGAACGCGGTGGCGGTGTTCGCGCGGGGCCGTTCCGCGTGGAAGCTGGAAGGGAAGTTCCCGACAGGTTGGTTTCCGACGGCAGTCAAAGTGGACGGCCGGAACCGGGTGCATGTGGCGAGCGTGAAAGGCATCGGGGAAGATGAACAATCGCCGGGGAAGCATGCCAGCACGCATTACGAAGGATCACTATCATCCTTGCAGGCGCCGGCGGGGGCGCAGTTGCAAGCCGGGACACGGGAGGTGGCCTATGCGGCGAATCCTCGTTTCGGCCCCCATGGAGGGGTGGCAGACCTGACCAAGCTGGGCATCCGGCATGTATTCTTTCTGATCAAAGAAAATCGCACCTACGATCAGGTGTTTTCCGATATCCCGAAGGGAAATCGCGACCCATCCCTATTGATGTACGGCCGCGACGTGACGCCGAATCATCATGCACTGGCGGAGAAGTATGTGCTGCTCGACAACTACTATTCGAGCGGAGCGATTAGCTTCGAGGGGCACCAATGGCTGCTGATGGGGTTCGTCAGCGATCACGTAGAGCGGGCGTTGCAGTCGGCTCCGCGGGGGTATGCGTGGAACATGGGGGATGCGCTGACGATTTCCCCGGCCGGTTTTTTCTGGCAGGACCAGCGCAAGCCGCTGTCGGTGCGGTTACTTGGGCCGGTATCCGAACCCGCACGGCCAGGTCCGGATGGGCTGATGCGGGATATCAATGCAACCGAGATGCTGCCCTGGAAGGATTACTGGGAGCATTACAAAAACGGGACGTGGCGCCAGGTGATCGGGTCGCGGTGCGTAGTGCCTTCCTTGCGTCCGATCTTTGACGAGAAATTTCCGCCATCCAGTATGAAGGTACCTGATCTGATCCGGGCGGACGCGTTTCGCGAACGGATGGACGGATGGGAGAAGACTACCGCCCCGAATCTCACGATCGTGACAATGACAAGCGATCACACGGAAGGGCGGAATCCGGCTGCGCCGCGGCCGCGTTCGATGGTGGCGGACAACGATTTTGCGCTGGGCCAGATCGTGGAGCGGATCAGCAAGTCCAAGTTTTGGGCCAATTCTCTGATTCTGGTGGTGGAAGACGATGCGCAGAACGGAGTGGATCATGTTTCGGGACGGCGTACGGTGGCGCTGGCCGTGGGGCCACATATCCGGCGCGCCGCCCTCGATTCGAATTACTACACGCACATCAATCTGGTGCGGACGATTCAGGATGTGTTCGGACTGGAGCCGCGGACACGGTTCCTGAAGAATGCGCGGGCGATGAACAGCGTGTTCACGGCGGAGGCGGACTTGAGCCCGTACGCGGCGATCGAGCCGGCGGTGCCGTTGGATGATATGAATCCACCGCTGACGGCGCTGCAGGGACGGGAGAAGTGGGCGGGGGAAGCGTCGGCGGCAATGAATTGGGATGATGTGGATGATGTGCCATCGGATACGCTGAACCGGATTTTGTGGTGGGATGCGAAGGGTTTTGACACGCCGTATCCGGCGCTACAGTAACGGGAGGATTTGATTTGGTTCGACTGCTGCTGGTACATGCATTTCTGCTGGGCGCGATGCAGGCACCTCGCGATCTGAAGCTCGAATGGGAGCGGATTGAGCCACAGGCGACAGCCGCTTCAAAACGGTGGGCGCTGGTGGTGGGGATTTCCACCTACAAGAATGTTCCGCCACAGGCGCAGCTTCGCTATGCGCACAAGGACGCGGAGGAGTTTGCACGGTTTCTGCGCTCGGCGCAGGGCGGCGGTCTGGCTGCGACGCAGGTGCGCCTGCTCACCGAGGAACAGGCCACAGTGGCGGCGTTGCGCAGCGCACTGCAGGAATGGTTGCCGGAGGCAGCGGGGCCGCGCGATGTGGTGTATGTGTTCTTCGCCGGGCATGGGATTATCGGGGACCAAAATGAGCCGTACTTCGTCGCCCATGATTCCGATCCTCAAAACCTGCATGCGACCGCGCTGTCGTTTCGCGAAGTGAATGCAGCGATCGCCAAGCGGCTACGGTCCCAAGCGGTAATCCTGATCGCCGATGCCTGCCATGCCGGGGGCATCGGGTGGGCCACGGCCGCGGAGTCGCGCCCCACTGCCGCCGCCGCGCTGGAGTCGATGACAGTAGCGGACAGGACGTTTCTGAAGATCCTGGCTTCGCGCAGCAGCGAGCGCAGCTATGAAGATGCGCGATGGGGAGGCGGGCACGGCGTGTTCACCTACTCTCTGCTGCGCGGGCTCGATGGGGAAGCCGACCGGGAACGCGATGGATTTGTGCGCGCATCGGAATTGATTGAGTTTGTCGGGAAGGAAGTCGCCGAGCAGACCGGAGCGCGGCAGAACCCGCGCGTGGCCGGAGATTTCGAACCAAGGATGGCGCTGGCCACAGTGGCCGGCGGAACGGGGGAGACCAAGTCTGCCCCCGCGTCTTTAATCGTGGCAGGCCCGCCCGGTTCGGCCATCTACGTTAACGACGCGTTTCGAGGAGTCATTCGCTCCTCCGGACGGCTGACGGTGGACAACCTCACGATCGGGGCGCACAAACTGGCTGCCGACCTGCCGGGCGGGCAGACGATGGAACAACAACTGGCAGTCGGCGCGCGCACGTCGATCGACCTGAGTGAACTGCCGGGGACGGCTTTGGCGCAGTTGCAGGGCATGATTTCAGCGGGACGAGTAATGGGCAAGGGAGAGGCGATGGAGTTCTACAGGGCTCAGAATTGGGATCCGCAGTACCGGCCGATGGCGATGTCTTTGATCACGTCGGCGCTGGAGAACCAGGGGCAGGCCTGCGTCAACGATTACGTGCAATCGAATTCGATCGCGGTGAAGGGCCCGATGCTGGCGCAGGCGGTGCAGGCATACCGGGCGTTACGGACGATGCGCCCAGGAGACCGCATGCTGGAAGCGAAGATCTATTTCTGTGACGCGCGGGGACAGATCGCGCGAGGCGAGTTCCCAGAGGCGGAGAAAAACCTTCGCGCGTCGCTGGCGATCGAGAAGGACTTCGCCTGCGCGTGGAATGCGCTGGGCGTGGCCCTGGGGCGCATGGGACGTTCGGCGGAGGCACGGGCCGCCTACGATAAAGCGGCGGAATTGACTCCGCAGTGGGGGATGCCGCACTTCCAGATCGGGCAGGACTTGCTCAATGCGGGCCAACCGGTGGCGGCGTTGCCTTACCTGGAGAAGGCGGTGAAGGTCTATCCGATGTCGAGCATGGCGCGGTGGACGCTGCTGCGGGCTTATCGGGCAGCGAACCAGGCGGCGGATTTCGAACGAACAGCGCGGGATATGCTGGCGGCGGATCCGAACTATGCGCCGGCATATTTGGAACTGGGCGCTTACTTCGAAGAGCGGAAAGATTACGCGCGGGCGGCGCAGGCGTTCAATGCCTATTTGCTACTGGCGCCGAACTTCGCCGATAGTGCGCAGATCCGGCAGCGGCTGCAACGAAACCGGTCATTGACAGGACGACAGGCTCCGTCCCTGCTTAAGAAGCGCTAGCGTAAACAGCTTCGATTTCGGCGACTTCTTCGGGAGAGAGGCGGAACTCGGCAGCTCCGATGACACCATCGACCTGGGCGGCATTGCGCATGCCGACGATGGCCGCGGTGACCGCCGGGTTGTTGAGAACCCAGGCGATCGCCGCTTCCCCGGTAGTGCGTCCATGACGTTTGGCGATGGCGCCGAGTGCGTCGGCGAGTTTGAGATTGCGGGTGAGTTGCGGCTCCTGGAAGGCAGGATTGCGACGGCGCCAATCATCTTCCGGCAGCGAGAGCGCGCGTTCGCGGGTCATGGCTCCGCTCAGCAGCCCGGCCTTCATCGGGGAATAGACGATGACGCCGACACCGGTAGCAAGCGCGTGCGGGAGGATTCCGCTTTCCACCTCGCGGCTTACCAGAGAGTAAGGAGGCTGCAAGGAGGTGATGGGGCCGAGGGCTTGCGCGCGTTGCATCTGGGCAACGCTGAAGTTCGATACACCAATCCAGCGCACTTTGCCTTCCTGCTGGAGCTTGAGCAGCGTGGACCAGCCCTCTTCGACATCTTCGTCGGGCTCGGGCCAGTGGATCTGGTAGAGGTCGATGACATCGGTGTTCAGACGGCGAAGGCTCGCTTCACATTCACGGCGGACGGATTCGGCCTTGAGGCACTTGCCGATCTGGCGCGTGGATTCATCCCAGATGCGGGCGCACTTCGTGAACACATATGGCTTGTTGGCGCGCCCGGCGATGGCCTTGCCTACGACTTCTTCGGAGTGGCCGAGTCCGTAGACAGCGGCGGTGTCGATCCAATTGACGCCATGATCCAGCGCCTTGTGGATGGCGGCAATCGAGTCGTTGTCATCCTGGGCGCTCCAACTGAAGGCCCAGCCGGCGCCGCCCATGGCCCATGCGCCAATACCGATTGGAGTAATCTCCAGATCACTGTTTCCGAGTTTGCGCTTCTGCATTATGCTTTCCACTTGTAGAAAAAGAACAGCAGGGGCGTTTTGCCTGTGTTCACGATGCCGTGCGATTTGTTGGCGGCACAGTACATCATGGAGCCGGGGCCGACCTTGGTGGTCTTCCCGTCGAGGAAGATCTCACCCGTACCTTCGGTGATGACCATGAACTCCTCTTCGGGATGCTCGTGTGGAGGGTGGGGCGTCATGCCGGCTTTGAGGCGCAGACTGCCTGCCGTCATGGAGCGGATCTGGTCGGTTGCGCCATCGAAGTAGATGCGCAGATCGCCGAAGGGCTCTTTGGTAAGCTTGGCCTGCGCCTCGGGCAGCGTGAGATTCGGGATCTTGCTGCCGGTGGCGGCAAACATCGCCGGCGCGGCGGCCAGGGCCTGGAGGAAACCACGTCGTTTCGCCATAAAGTTCGATTGTAACAACCGGTTGGGATGGGATACTCGTGTTTATGGAGAGAGTACCTCTAAACTTTGAGAGGCTGTCCGTAGCGGAGCAACTGGCGCGGAGCCGGACGATGCTCGAAAAGTTCATGCGGCGGCGCAGTGTACGGACTTTTTCGCCCGAGCCGGTGCCATTGGAGTTGATTGAGAATGCGATTCGCTTTGCCGGATCCGCACCAAGCGGAGCCAATCAACAACCGTGGCGGTTTGTGGTGGTACGGGACGCGGAATTGAAGCGGCAGATCCGTGAGGCGGCCGAAGTGGAGGAACGGGAAAACTACGAACACCGGTTTCCCGAGGAGTGGAAGCACGCGCTGGAGCCGTTCGCCACCGACTGGCATAAGGAGTATCTGGAGATCGCGCCGTATCTGATCGTGGTGTTCCGCATCGACTACGGGCTGGAGGACGGGAAGAAGATCAAGCATTACTACGTGCAGGAATCAGTGGGAATCGCCACGGGGTTCCTGATCGCGGCGCTGCATGAAGCGGGGTTGGCAACTCTTGTGCACACACCCAATCCGATGGGCTTTCTGACACGGATACTGGACCGTCCCGTCAATGAACGCCCGTTTTTGCTGCTGCCGGTGGGCTATCCGGCAAAAGGCGTCACGGTGCCGGCGATTGAAAAGAAGCCGCTCGCGGAGATCTGTATCGTACGGTAGCCGCTCCGGCTGTGTTACCTTTTGAAATTGACCTATGGCGTTTGAATCCGACAAGACGATGTTCGAGGTGTACCGCGACAGCACCTATACGGGTAAGTTCCGTGTGGTGTATTTCACGGAGTTGCAGGACCACAACAAAGAAAGCGAAATCAATCACGCGATGGCCGGGGAGCACTTCTTCGACGGATTCATTAAGAATTTCGGCAAGGATGAGGCCAAGGAAATCATCGGCGGATTGCTGGACCGAATGAACAATGGCGAATCTCTGACGACCGGCGACTTTGTAAAGGCGCTGGGCGACCATTTGTCGGCGTAGGTCACCGCTTGCAGATTACACGTTACCTATCACTGAATGAAAATCAGTTTCTTGGATGCGTGAGCGCATTTGCGGACACCCTCTCAGGGGAGTTGAACTCGGCGCTGGCGTTTCTGCGGAGGATGGAGAACCGGCGCAAGGGCTCGGCGTTTGCCTTCGAAATGCAGATGGACAAACACCGCTATGGCGCAATGATCGTCCTGGAGCGATGGGCTGATTTCACGAAGGCGTTCGCCGGGCATGTGGAGTTGGGCACTCACCAGCAGTTATTCGATCAGGCCGAGGAACGGGTGAGGCAATCGCAGCGCATACTGGAGCAATCGAATCAGTTGGTGGACAGCGAGGATACTTACCGCAGCGAGGTGGTGGAAGCCTGCGCCATGTCTTACCGCACGATCGAATTCACATTTCAGGAAGAGCGCAAGGCGGCCGATCAGGCGGCGTCGCTGGGGCCGATGCTACCGGAGGATTTCAAGGAATACCGGCGGGTGTTCCTGACGGACTTGTCCGAACGGTAGTGGTTAACTCAAATCCTCGGCGAGAGCCTGGAGTTGCTCCGTTGAGAGAACTGTTTCGGCCTGGTAATCCGGGTGATCGACGACGATCTTCGCGCCTCCGGCAATCTGCGCAGCTTGTTCCGGAGTGAATTGAAACGAAATATACTGAACGGAACTAATGCGATCCGTGGCGATCTGCCGGGTGTCGAAGCTGGCCTTTACGGGTGCGGTGGAGCCCACCACGAACCAGATGTGGTTTTCGAGGCCGAGCAGTTTGCGCAACCAGACGGCGCGGAGTTCCGGGGTTTCGTATTCAATCAGAAGGCTGGCGCACAGGCCATGCCGTTTGGGAATGAGTTCGTTGTAGGTGTGCAGTTCGTGCTCGATGTCCTGCTGGCGAACGAGGCGCTCGATGCGCATCATCTCCTGCACCTGGTAGCGGACGGTGTCGCGGTTCTCGAAGAGGAACGTCAGGTGACCGCCGACACGGATGCGGCGCCGCTCCTTGACGGCGAGAACTTGCGGGCGCCAGGATTCGCGCTCCAATTCATACTCAGCGATATTCTTGATTTCGGCCAATGAGACAGGTTGCATAGATTACTTCTTCTCTTCTTCCTTGGCAATCGGGGTGGGGAAACCATCGGGGCGGTAGGCTCGGGCCAGCACCTGGATGGGATGGATGGGCCGCGTACCGATTCCCTGCTCAAATTGGATGGCGGCAAGGGGGCAATCGGAGGCAAATGTTTGCGCTTCGGCTTCCTGCATTTCGTTGAAAGCCTTCTTGGCCGTAAGCATGGAAAGCGGGAAGAATTCCTTCTTCATGGCCCAGGTGCCGTCGTGTGCGGAACATTGCTCCACCATGGTGATTTTCGTACCGGGGATGAGGCGCATCATGTCGCGGGAGCGGAACCCAATATTCTGCGCCTTGAGATGGCAGGGCAGATGGTAGGCGATTTTTCCGGGAGTGGATTGGAAATCGCGATTGAAATGTCCTTGTTTCCTGCGCTCGAAGAGGAATTCGCAGAGATCCATGGTGGCCGCGGAGACGCGCCTTGCGCCTTCGGTTCCGAGCAGGTCGGTATACTCCTTGCGGAGCATGTAGGAGCAGGTGGGATTAATGGCGATTACCTTCTTGCCCTGATTCACATGGGGCAGCAGCGAGGCAACGTTGCTTGCCGCCATTTCGCGGGCGAGTTTGACGTCGCCTGCCTCCAGGGCGGGCATGCCGCAGCAGTTCTGTTTCGGACAGCCGAGGCTGATCCCATTGCGCTCATAGACCTCGATGGCGGCCTTGCCGATTTCGGGATCGTTGTGATTGACGAAGCAGGTGTGGAAGAGGACGGCGAGATTGCGGTCACCTGATGGCTCCGGGCGCGAATTGCGCCAGGTCTCGAAGGTTTCCGGATGGAATTCGGGCAGTTGCTTATCTTTATGAATCCCGGCGGTGGATTCGAGCACGCCGCGCAGTACGGGCTGTTTGTTGGCCCAATTGGCCAGATCGGGGGTCATCCCTCCGATGGCGCCGATCAGTTCAGGGCGGGCGAGGAGCTGGTTGCGGAGTGGGATACCCGTCTTCTTGCGGCGTACGGCATTGGCCCGCAGCATGAGGCGCGGAAAATCGAGTTGGAACTCGTGCTCGTCATCGGGAGTGTAGGGGCACTTGACGTAGCAGATCTTGCACTGGAAGCAAGTGTCGATGACGTGATCGGTTTCCGTAGGGGTGAGCTTGCGGACGTTGCCGTCGTGCTGATCCACGGCGTTAAACAACGCCGGGAAGGAGGGGCAGAGATTGAAGCACAGGCGGCAACCATGACAGATCTCGAAAACACGCTCGATTTCTTTGTCGAGGAGACCTTGATCCCAATACTTGCGTTCGTTGGGATTGTACGTGAGACCGTCTGTGGGATTACCTTTGATGACTTCCATAAAAAAGGGGAGGCGGACCCGCATGCGGACCGCCTCGTACGAGGAAAGAACCTAGCTGATGGACTTGAGGCCCTGTTCAAAGCGGCCGGCGTGGGATTTCTCGGCTTTCGCCAGGGTTTCAAACCAGTCCGCGATTTCGGCGAAGCCTTCTTCACGGGCCGACTTAGCCATACCGGGGTACATGTCGGTGTACTCGTGGGTTTCTCCAGCGATGGCGGCCTTCAGGTTGTCGGTTGTATCGCCGATGGGGAGATCGGTGGCGGGATCGCCGACTTTCTTGAGGTAATCGAGGTGGCCATGGGCATGGCCGGTTTCGCCTTCGGCGGTGTCACGGAAGAGCCCGGCAACATCGGGATAACCCTCGATGTCGGCCTGCTTGGCGAAGTAGAGATAGCGGCGGTTGGCCTGGCTCTCGCCGGCGAACGCAGCCTTGAGGTTTTCGTGGGTCTTCGACCCTTTGAGTGCAGCCATGAATTGTCTCCTTCTAATGAGATGAACAGGACGGTAAATTGTCTCCGGAATGCGAGCAGGAGGAGCAGACTCCGAGGAGTTCCGCGGTGGCGCGTTGCAGCACGTAGCCATTCGGAAGAGGGTGCTTCAGACGAAGCGGGGCGACGTCTTTTTCCGGAATGTCGGTGACCGATTTACAGCGCACGCACACGAAATGATGATGATTCCCGAGATTGGCATCCAGGCGCAAAGAATCGTGAAGAACATTGACTTCGCGCAGCAGCCCTGCCTCAGTGAAGGTGTGAATGTTCTTGTAGACTGTGCCCAGGCCGATGGATGGGATTTCGCGCTTGACCTGTTCGTAGACGCTTTCCGGAGTAAGATGCGAGTCCGAAGAGGCGATGGCGCGATAGATGACCATCCGCTGGTGGGTGTACGCCAAGCCGAGTTCGAGGCAACGCGAGCGGAAGTGCTCCATTCGCTGTTGCAGTTCGGCGGCGGGTATCATCACTTCCTATTGAATGATAATAATTCTCATTTGTCAAGTGTTCCTATCGCATCTCCGGCCCACAGGCGGCTTCCTCCTCGATTAGAAAATCAGCTTCAGCGCTAATTGCATGTTGCGGGGCTGATTGGATTGGCCGCCAATGACTCCGAAGCCTGGGTTGCCGACGACGGTGTTGGGTAGGCCGAAGACCGGAGTATTCGTGAGGTTGAAGGCCTCGGCGCGGAACTGGAGGCGCACATTCTCCACGATGGGGATGTTCTTGATCAGCGAGAAATCGAAGTTGAAGGTTTTGGGACCGCGGTGGCGGCCATCGAGGCGCGGCGTGTCGCCGAACTCAAAGGAAACCGGGCGGCGGAAAGCGGCTGCGTTCAGATAGCCACTGCCACCGGAAGGGCCACCCAGCCGATCCGAGGTGCTTCCCGTGGTCTCCACTTCAGAACCCGTGAAACTGGCGCGGCTGCCGGCATAGGGCGGAGTACCCGTCACACCGAAGTTCAACGCCTGGCCCGATTGGAAGGTGTAAATCCCGTTCACCTGCCATCCGCCGATGATGAGATTCACGGCGCGCGAGGAATCCGCCGCGAACTTGCGGCCGCGACCAAAGGGGAGGTCATAGACACCGCTGAAAACGAGGCGGTGGGGGAAGTCTGAGCCGAGCACGCTGCGGTCAGCGGCGCGATTGAACTCGTTCTGGTAGCCGGGGTTCTGGCCGGCGTCGAAGAACGACGTCGTGAGCATGTTCACATCGCCCAGGTTCTTCGAAAACGTATAGCTGAGCGTTCCCAGGAAGCCGTTGCTCATGCGGCGCTGCACACTAAGTTGCAGAGCGTGGTAGCTGGAATTGCCGCCACCGAGGAAGTTGTTGTTGAAGCCTGTAAAGTGCGGAAAAGATCGCAGCAACTGGTTGCGCTGGATTTGGCGGGCGGCGAGCGGCCCGGATGTGATTACGCCGAAGAACGGATTGTTGACAAGCCCGTTCAATTCGGCGACCCGGGCGGAATCGCCGATGGCGCCATAGTGGATGGGATTGAGCGCGTTGAGTGCCATGTTGACGGGAAGCAGCACGCCTTTGTTACCGGCATAGGTGACGCTGACTCCGGTTGCACCGGGGAGTTCACGTTGCACGCCGAAGTTCCACTGCATGGAATAAGGCAGGGGGGTATCGTATTTGAGTGCACCCACTCCGGTCCCAACCAGCGTGGCAGCGCCTTGCGAACTGCCGGCGAGCGGTTGCAGCCCGTTGGGAAACGGATTCACCAGGCTTCCCACGGGAGTCACGCTGTCGATTGTGGCCACGAACGGCGTGGTCACGGTGAACCCGGGGTTGCCACTGTTGAAGAGACGCACAAGGCCGGGGGTGAAGAAAACGCCGAAGCCGCCGCGCAATACGGTCTTCGGAGTCATGGAGTAAGCGA